>NZ_JBSGZI010000029.1:0-81691 GCF_053610945.1 Streptomyces sp. NPDC054849 | reverse complement strand
CCGGAGGTCGGTGACGGGGCGCCGTCGTATGTGCGCCGGGCGGAATCAGCTCTTGCGGCGGCCCACCAGCTGCGGCTTCGACTCCAGCCCGTCCAGCCCGTGCCACGCCAGGTTCACCAGGTGCGCGGCGACCTCCGCCTTCTTCGGCTTGCGGACGTCCAGCCACCACTGCCCGGTCAGCGCCACCATTCCGACCAGCGCCTGCGCGTACAGCGGGGCCAGCTTGGGATCGAACCCCCGCGCCTTGAACTCCAGCCCCAGGATGTCCTCGACCTGCGTGGCGATGTCACTGATCAGCGAGGCGAACGTACCGGTCGACTGCGCGACGGGGGAGTCCCGCACGAGGATCCGGAAACCGTCCGTGTACGACTCGATGTAGTCCAGCAGCGCGAACGCCGCCTGCTCCAGCAGCTCCCGGGGATGCCCCGCCGTCAACGCCCCCGTCACCCCGTCCAGCAGCTGGCGCATCTCCCGGTCCACGACGACCGCGTACAGGCCCTCCTTGCCGCCGAAGTGCTCGTACACCACCGGCTTGGACACCCCGGCCTTCGCCGCGATCTCCTCCACCGACGTGCCTTCGAAGCCCTTCTCCGCGAACAGGGTCCGGCCGATGTCCAGCAGCTGCTGACGGCGCTCCGCACCCGTCATCCTGACCCGGCGGCCGCGCCGGGGCTTGTCGCTGCTGGAATTACCGCCGTCGATCGCCACGCCCCCCATCATGCCGCGTTCGGCTCGTTTTCCCTGCGCCGGGCATCGATGCGGGCCGCCGACGGCCAGCGCACGTCCGTGGCCCAGCCCAGCTGCTCACACCAGCGGATCAGGCGCGCGCTGGAGTCGATCTGGCCGCGCAGCACACCGTGCCGCGCCGAGGTCGGGTCGGCGTGGTGCAGGTTGTGCCAGGACTCCCCGCACGACAGCACCGCCAGCCACCACACGTTGCCCGAACGGTCCCGGGACTTGAACGGCCGCTTGCCCACCGCGTGGCAGATCGAATTGATCGACCACGTCACGTGGTGCAGCAGCGCGACGCGCACCAGCGAGCCCCAGAAGAACGCCGTGAACGCCCCCCACCAGGACATCGTCACCAGACCGCCCACCAGCGGCGGGATCGCCAGCGAGAAGATCGTCCAGTAGATGAAGTCGCGCGAGATGCGGCGGATCGCCGGATCCTTGATCAGATCAGGGGCGTACTTCTGCTGATCGGTCTGCTCCTCGTCGAAGAGCCAGCCGATGTGCGCCCACCACAGCCCCTTCATCAGCGCCGGCAGCGTCTCCCCGAACCGCCACGGCGAATGCGGGTCGCCCTCGTGGTCCGAGAACTTGTGGTGCTTGCGGTGGTCCGCCACCCAGCGCACCAGCGGCCCCTCCACCGCCATCGAACCCATCACGGCCAAGACGATCCGCAGCGGCCGTTTCGCCTTGAAAGAACCGTGGGTGAAGTAACGGTGGAAACCGATGGTGATGCCGTGGCAGGCCAGAAAGTACATGAACACCATCAGGCCGAGATCCAGCCAGCTCACCCCCCAGCCCCAGGCCAGCGGGACCGCCGCCAGCAGGGCCACGAAGGGAACGGTGATGAACAGCAGCAGGGCGATCTGCTCGATGGACCGCTTGTTCTCGCCGCCGAGTGTGGCGGACGGCTCGGATGTGCCGGAGGGCGCGGAGGCACCCTCGATCAGATCGGGACTGGTGGTCATGGTGTCCCCTGGGGGTGAGAGGAGTCGGGGGGTGAGAGAAGCAGGAAGGCTCCCGGCCACGAACCCTACGGACCCGTAACCTACGGCATCGTAAGTATGGCAAATCAAGGTCCCGAGGCAAGAGGAGCACCGCCGGGCGGCAGAGTGCGCTCCAGGCGTTCACGCGCCGCACAGTGAGACGTTTGCCCAGGCACACGGATCGGACACCTATCCTTGTCCCGTCGGACAGCGCGGTCCGCACGGGCAGCCCGAGCTGCGCACCAGGAGCGGAGATCCCCCCGGACGACGTCCGGGAGCGGCATCACCGCGCACGGCCAGGCAGCCCACCGCCCAGTAGCGCTCGAACACTGCAAGGAGCCGCACCTGTGAGCAGTGCTGACCAGGCCCCCCAGGGCCAGGCCCCCGTCACCCCGGCCGCCACCGCCAACGCGGAGCTGCGCGCCGACATCCGCCGCCTCGGCGACCTCCTCGGGGAGACCCTCGTACGCCAGGAGGGCCAGGACCTCCTCGACCTCGTCGAACGCGTACGCGCCCTGACGCGAACCGACGGCGAAGCCGCCGCCGCCCTGCTCGGCGACACCGACCTGGAGACCGCCGCCAAGCTCGTCCGCGCCTTCTCCACCTACTTCCACCTCGCCAACGTCACCGAGCAGGTGCACCGCGGCAAGGAACTGCGCGCCCACCGTGCCGCCGAAGGCGGGCTCCTCGCCCGCACCGCCGACATGCTGAAGGACGCCGACCCCGAACACCTGCGCGAGACGGTCAAGAACCTCAACGTCCGCCCCGTCTTCACCGCGCACCCCACCGAGGCGGCCCGCCGCAGCGTCCTCAACAAGCTGCGCCGCATCGCCGCCCTCCTGGAGGAGCCCGTCACCGGCGCCGGCGACCGCCGACGCCACGACCTGCGCCTCGCCGAGAACATCGACCTCGTCTGGCAGACCGACGAGCTGCGCGTGGTCCGTCCCGAACCCGCCGACGAGGCCCGCAACGCCATCTACTACCTCGACGAACTGCACGCCGGAGCCGTCGGCGACGTCCTGGAGGACCTCGCCGCCGAACTCCAGCGCGTCGGCGTCGAGCTGCCCGCCGGGACCCGCCCCCTCACCTTCGGCACCTGGATCGGCGGCGACCGCGACGGCAACCCCAACGTCACCCCCGAGGTCACCCGTGACGTGCTGATCCTCCAGCACGAACACGGCATCACCGACGCCCTCGAACTCGTCGACTTCCTGCGCGGACTCCTCTCCAACTCCATCCGCTACACCGGAGCCACCGAAGAACTCCTCGCCTCCCTCCAGGCCGACCTCGAACGCCTCCCCGAGATCAGCCCGCGCTACAAGCGGCTGAACGCCGAGGAGCCGTACCGCCTCAAGGCCACCTGCATCCGCCAGAAGCTCGTCAACACCCGCGCACGCCTCGCCAAGGGCACCCCCCACGAGGAAGGCCGCGACTACCTCGGCACCGCCGAGCTGCTCACCGACCTCACCCTCATCCAGACCTCCCTGCGCGAACACCGCGGCGCCCTCTTCGCCGACGGCCGCATGGACCGCACCATCCGCACCCTGGCCGCCTTCGGCCTCCAGCTCGCCACCATGGACGTACGCGAGCACGCCGACGCCCACCACCACGCCCTCGGCCAGCTCTTCGACCGGCTCGGCGAGGAATCCTGGCGCTACGCCGACATGCCCCGCGACTACCGGCAGAAGCTCCTCGCCAAGGAGCTCCGCTCCCGCCGCCCCCTCGCCCCCACCCCGGCCCCCCTCGACGCCGCCGGGCACAAGACCCTCGGTGTCTTCTTCGCCATCAAGGACGCCTTCGAGAAGTTCGGCCCCGAGGTCATCGAGTCCTACATCATCTCGATGTGCCAGGGCGCCGACGACGTCTTCGCCGCCGCCGTCCTCGCCCGCGAAGCCGGCCTCATCGACCTCCACGGCGGCTGGGCCAAGATCGGCATCGTCCCGCTCCTGGAGACCACCGACGAGCTCCGCGCCGCCGACGTCATCCTCGACGAGATGCTCGCCGACCCCTCCTACCGACGGCTCGTCTCCCTGCGCGGCGACGTCCAGGAGGTCATGCTCGGCTACTCCGACTCCTCCAAGTTCGGCGGCATCACCACCAGCCAGTGGGAGATCCACCGGGCCCAACGCCGCCTGCGCGACGTGGCCCACCGCTACGGCGTCCGCCTGCGCCTCTTCCACGGCCGCGGCGGCACCGTCGGCCGCGGCGGCGGCCCCTCCCACGACGCGATCCTCGCCCAGCCCTGGGGCACCCTCGAAGGCGAGATCAAGGTCACCGAACAGGGCGAGGTCATCTCCGACAAGTACCTCGTCCCCTCGCTGGCCCGCGAGAACCTGGAACTGACCGTCGCGGCCACCCTCCAGGCCTCCGCCCTGCACACCGCCCCCCGCCAGTCCGACGAGTCCCTCGCCCGCTGGGACGCGGCCATGGACGTCGTCTCCGACGCCGCGCACGCCGCCTACCGCGCACTCGTCGAGGACCCCGACCTCCCCGCCTACTTCTTCGCCGCCACCCCCGTCGACCAGCTCGCCGACCTCCACCTCGGCTCCCGGCCCTCCCGCCGCCCCGACTCCGGCGCCGGCCTCGACGGCCTGCGCGCCATCCCGTGGGTCTTCGGCTGGACCCAGTCCCGCCAGATCGTCCCCGGCTGGTACGGAGTCGGCTCCGGCCTCAAGGCCCTGCGCGAAGCCGGCCAGGAGGACGCCCTCACTGAAATGGGCGCCCGCTGGCACTTCTTCCGCAACTTCCTGTCCAACGTCGAAATGACCCTGGCCAAGACCGACCTGCGGATCGCCCGCCACTACGTCGACACCCTCGTACCCGACCACCTCAAGCACGTCTTCACCCGCATCGAGGCCGAACACGAGCTCACCGTCCGCGAAGTCCTGCGCATCACCGGCGGCGACACCCTCCTGGGCTCCAACCCCGTGCTCCAGCAGACCTTCGCCGTACGCGACGCCTACCTGGACCCCATCTCCTACCTCCAGGTCTCCCTCCTCGCCCGCCAGCGCGCGGCCGCCGCCCGCGGCGAGGACGCCGACCCGCTGCTCGCCCGAGCCCTCCTGCTCACCGTCAACGGCGTCGCCGCGGGCCTGCGCAACACCGGCTGACAGCCCGGCCTGCACACGACAGGGCCCCCGCACCTTCGTGGTGCGGGGGCCCCGTCGTCACGGACCTACAGGGCTCAGCCCTCCGCGCCCGCCTTACGGCGGCGGACCACCAGCACGGCACCGGCGGCGATCAGCGCGGCGGCCATCGTGGCCAGCAGCCCGATCGGCGCGTCGGAACCGGTCTTCGCCAGGTCGCCCCCGCCCGTCGAACCACCGGTGGCAGCGGTCGAACCGGTCGGCGCCGGAGAGGAGGGCGACCCGGACGGCTGCGTGCTGCCCGACGGCGACACGCTCGACGAGGCCGACGCGGACGTGCTGGCCGATGCCGACGCGGACGTGCTGGCCGAGGCCGACGCCGAGGCCGAAGCCGACGCAGAGGGCGAAGTCGACTGCGACGGGCTCGGCGACGCGGTCGCCGTCGACGGGCAGGTGTGCGACAGGTTGAACCACTTCAGCTCACCGCCCTTCACCTTGGCGACGGCCTCGATGAGCTTCGCGCCGGGCTGCGAGGCGACGTACGCGTGGTTGTCGTTCGGCGGGCCGAAGGTGGTGACCACCTTCTCGCCGTCCAGATCGAACTTCACCTTCAGCTCGACGAAGGAGATCTCGTTCGGGCTGCCCGGAGCGATGAAGTGCCAGCCGTCCTGGGACGCCGGGATGTCGGCGCAGGTCTTCTCCGTGTTCTCGAAGGAGGCCGCGGTGATGGGCAGCTGCTGGTGCAGCGGAATGGTGTACGCGTCGGTCGCGACCGCGGGCGTGGCACCCACGGCGAGGACGAACGAGGTCGCGGCAACGGCGAATGCCGCCCGGCGGATCCTGGAAGGGGACATGTAGTACCTCGGGAACAGGTGAGCGAGTGGGCCGTGGGGGTGGCGCCGCTCAGCTTGCTGATGATGCCCCGCACCGGTCAAGAGGTACTCGTCAGTATTCGCATACGATTGCATGCCCATGTGACGGTATGTCCGAAGTAACGATCAGTCTACACCCGCCGGTCACTCACGAGTTGTACGCCGACTGAGCACGCTCCAGCCCCTCCGCGATCAGGCACTCCACCGCATCCGCCGCCCGGTCCACGAACCAGCCCAGCTCCTTGCGCTCCGCCGAGGAGAAGTCCTTCAGCACGAAGTCGGCCACCTGCATCCGGCCCGGCGGCCGGCCGATACCGCACCGCACCCGGTGATAGTCCGCACCCATCGACTTCGTCATCGACTTCAGCCCGTTGTGACCGTTGTCCCCGCCCCCCAGCTTCAAGCGCAACGTCGGATAGTCGATGTCCAGCTCGTCGTGAACCGCGACGATCCGCTCCACCGGCACCTTGTAGAAATCCCGCAGCGCCGTCACCGGCCCGCCGGACAGATTCATGTACGTCATCGGCTTCGCCAGCACCACCCGCCGGTTCGCCGGACCCGGCGAACCGACACGGCCCTCGACCACCTGCGCACGGGCCTTGTGCGCCTTGAACCTCCCGCCGATCCGCTCCGCCAGCAGATCCGCCACCATGAACCCGATGTTGTGGCGGTTGCCCGCATACTCCGGCCCGGGATTCCCCAGCCCCACGACCAACCAGGGCGCCACGTCGTCCGACATCAAAAGCTCCTTATGCCATGCCCGTATACGAGAACGACCGCCGTCCCGCTCCAGTGGAGCCGGACGGCGGTCGGTCAGCAACTGCTGAGGGGATGGGGCGAGGCTCAGGCCTCGGTGCCCTCGGCGCCCTCGGCGGCCGGCTCCTCGGCCTGCGGAGCGACGACCTGCAGAACGGCGATGTCACCGTCGACGGCCAGCGTGGTGCCCTTCGGCAGGACCAGGTCCTTGGCGTGAATGGTGTCGCCGGCGTGGAGACCCGCGATCGAGACGGTGACCTCGGTCGGGATGTGGGTGGCCTCGGCCTCGACGGAGATGGTGTTCTGCAGGGTCTCCAGCATGTTGCCGCCCGCGGCCAGCTCGCCCTCGGTGACGATCGCGACGTCGACGGTGACCTTCTCGCCCTTCTTGACGATCAGGAAGTCGACGTGGGAGATCGAACGCTTCAGCGGGTGCTTCTGCACGGCCTTCGGGATGACCAGCTCGGTGCCGGCGTCGCCGAGGTCCAGCGAGATCAGGACGTTCGGGGTACGCAGCGCCAGCTGAAGGGCGTGGGCGTCGACGTTGACGTGCTTCGGGTCGGTGCCGTGACCGTAGATGACGGCGGGGGTCAGGGCGTCGCGACGGGCCTGACGGGCAGAGCCCTTGCCGAACGTGTCGCGGACCTTGGCGGAAAGCTTGACCTCGGACATGCTCACTCCTCGTGGGGTGACGGAAATGGACGACAGTCACCCGGCCGGAACGGCCTGCTACGAAGAGCGCGTCGATAACGGAGCATCCGCACCCGAAAACAGGTACGGCCTCCCTCGCCGAGCAACTCGAGGAGTGTACCCGGCAGGGGAGGCCGTACCCAAAAGGATCTACCGCGGAGCGATTACTGCTGCTCCTCGAAAAGGCTCGTGACCGAACCGTCCTCGAAGACCTCACGCACCGCACGCGCGATCATCGGAGCGATCGACAGCACCGTGATCTTGTCGAGCTCCAGGTCCGACGGATCCGGCAGCGTATTCGTGAACACGAACTCGCTCACCTTGGAGTTCTTCAGACGGTCGGCCGCCGGACCCGACAGGATGCCGTGCGTGGCCGTCACGATGACGTCCTCCGCACCATGCGCGAACAACGCTTCGGCCGCGGCACAGATGGTGCCACCCGTGTCGATCATGTCGTCGACCAGGACACAGACGCGACCCTTGACCTCACCGACGACCTCGTGGACCGTCACCTGGTTGGCGACGTCCTTGTCACGGCGCTTGTGCACGATCGCCAGCGGCGCGTCCAGACGGTCGCACCAGCGGTCCGCCACACGCACACGGCCCGCGTCCGGCGAGACGATCGTCAGCTTCGTACGGTCCACCTTGGCACCCACATAGTCCGCAAGGACGTTCAGGGCCGACAAGTGGTCCACCGGGCCGTCGAAGAAGCCCTGAATCTGGTCCGTGTGCAGATCGACCGTGAGAATCCGGTCCGCACCCGCCGTCTTCAGCAGATCCGCCACCAGACGGGCCGAGATCGGCTCACGGCCCTTGTGCTTCTTGTCCTGACGGGCATACCCGTAGGACGGGACGATCACCGTGATGGAGCGCGCCGACGCACGCTTCAGCGCGTCGATCATGATCAGCTGCTCCATGATCCACTTATTGATCGGAGCCGTGTGGCTCTGGATCAGGAAGCAGTCCGCGCCACGAGCCGACTCCTGGAAACGGACGTAGATCTCACCGTTCGCGAAGTCGAAAGCCTTGGTCGGCACGAGGCCGACTCCCAGCTGGTGCGCGACCTCCTCGGCCAGCTCGGGGTGGGCGCGGCCGGAGAAGAGCATCAGCTTCTTCTCGCCGGTCGTCTTGATCCCGGTCACAGCACTGTCTCCTCAGACGTGTTGAAGCTGCTCGCCCCCATGTGCGTCCGTCCCGCACACGGTGAGCCAGCCGAATTGCGTGCACTATCACGGTACGCCGTCACGGGCGCACCTGTTTCCGGTCAGTTCACCTCAGTGGCCCCCGGCGTCCTCCGAGGCCGCCGTGGCAGCAGCACTTCCCGGACGCTTGCGAGCCACCCAGCCCTCGATATTCCGCTGCTGGCCACGGGCCACGGCCAGCGCACCGGGCGGCACATCCTTCGTGATCACGGACCCGGCGGCCGTGTAGGCACCGTCCCCGATCGTGACCGGCGCCACAAACATGTTGTCCGAGCCCGTCTTACAGTGCGAGCCGACCGTCGTGTGGTGCTTGTGCTCACCGTCGTAATTGACGAAGACACTCGCCGCACCGATGTTGGTGTACTCGCCGATCGTCGCGTCACCCACGTACGACAGGTGCGGCACCTTCGTGCCCTCGCCGATCGTCGCGTTCTTCATCTCGACGTACGTACCGGCCTTGGCCTTCACACCCAGGTTCGTACCGGGACGCAGATACGCGAACGGACCCACCGTCGCCTGCGCGCCCACGACCGCACCCTCCGCCACCGTGTTGTCCACGCGCGCACCCGCACCCACGTACGTGTCCTTCAACCGCGTGTTCGGGCCGACCTCGGCCCCCTCGGCGACGTGCGTGGCACCCAGCAGCTGGGTCCCCGGGTGCACGACCGCGTCCTGCCCGAAGGTGACGGTCACGTCGACGAACGTGCCGGCCGGATCCACGACCGTGACGCCCGCGAGCATGGCCTGCTCCAGCAGGCGCGCGTTCAGCAGGGCGCGGGCCTCCGCGAGCTGGACGCGGTTGTTGATCCCCAGGATCTGACGGTGGTCGCTGCCGACGGCCGCGCCGACGCGGTGACCGGCCTCGCGCAGAATGCCGAGAACGTCGGTGAGGTACTCCTCACCCTGACTGTTGTCCGTACGGACCTTGCCGAGCGCGTCGGCCAGCAGCGCGCCGTCGAACGCGAACACGCCCGAGTTGATCTCACGGATCGCGCGCTGGGCGTCGGTGGCGTCCTTGTGCTCCACGATGGCCGTCACCGCGCCGCCGGCGTCCCGGACGATGCGCCCGTAGCCGGTGGAGTCCGGCACCTCGGCGGTGAGCACGGTGACGGCGTTGCCGTCGGCGGCGTGCGTCTGCGCGAGCCCTCCCAGGGTCTCCCCGGTCAGCAGCGGGGTGTCGCCGCAGACGACGATCACGGTGCCGTCGACGCTCCCGCCGAGCTCTTCGAGGGCCATGCGGACGGCGTGCCCGGTGCCGTTCTGCTCGTACTGGACGGCGGTGCGGACGCCGGCGTCGATGCCGGCGAGGTGCGCGGTGACCTGCTCCCGGGCGTGCCCGACGACCACGACGAGGTGGGCGGGGTCCAGCTCACGGGAGGCGGCGACGACGTGACCGACGAGCGAGCGCCCGCAGATCTCGTGCAGAACCTTGGGAGTGGCCGACTTCATGCGGGTGCCTTCACCCGCTGCGAGTACGACGACGGCTGCCGGGCGGTTGGCGCTCACGGGTGTGCCCTTCGGCTTCGGGGGTGGACCCGTGAAGGATACCGGTGGGTCAATGGCCCCAAACAAAGGCGGGTCCCGACCTCGGAGGTCAGGACCCGAACCTGCTTTGCTCCCCTGCCAGGACTCGAACCTGGAACAAGTTATCCAAAGTAACCCGTGTTGCCGATTACACCACAGGGGATGGTAAACCAGGGTGAACCGGACATTACGTCACTTGGTCACACCCGCGGACCCCACTATGCCGCACCATGCGCCCTCAATGCGACGGTACAACTCGCAACTTGCGGCGACGCGGACGATCAGGCATCCCCTGTACTCCGCACCGGTGTTCTTCCGGACGGTCTTGGGATTGTGCTTCTTGAGAGTGGTTCTCTGCAGGCGAGTCCGCTCTACTCCGACGAAGTCGGCCCAGTATTGTTCGGCGCCGTCCACATCTGCTGATTCGTGGATCATCACGCGGAACTTGAGCCGTTCGCGTGGGATCTCCATCAGCTGCAGCCATTCCAGGTAGACGCGGATGACGCCCGGGTCGCTGTTGATGAAGGTGACCGTTTCGCTGCGCCGGTAGGGCTTGCTCTTGGAGCCCTCAGCCCAGTAGAGGGCGACACCGGCGATGAAGAGATCGCGGTCGCTGAGTACGCCTACCTCCTTCTGTGCGGCCTCGATGGCCGCGTCTCGCGCCGACTCGCGCCGTGGGCCCTCGTGGGCCCAGCGCTTGAGTGCGGCGTCCCGGCCTTGCTCCGAGGGGGACCGGTGATCGACCTTCGGGAGGTCGCGGACCCAGAGGGAGATCGAGCTCTTCGAGCAGCCCAGTTCGAGCTGGATCCGGTCGTACGTCATGCCCTGGAGGCGGAGCTCGCGGGCGCGGGCGCGGAGGTCGTCCTTCGCGTTCGGGCGCTTCGTCCATTCGGGCGGGGGTTCGCCCTCCAGGAGGCGGTTGAGGATGTCGTTGTTGTGGACGGCCAGGCGGTCGCGGATGTCCCGGCGGCTGAGGCCTTCGCGGCGGAGGGTGATCGCCTGGTCGCGGAGGTCCTCGAAGGTCGCGGTCCCGCTGCGGAGGCCGCCGGTGCCGTCGCCCGGGCGACGTCGGATTTCGGTCATGTCGCCAATGTCGTCCGGAATGCGGGATTCAGGTCTCGGTCCGCGGACGATTCCGTCGTACGTGCGATTACCTTCGGTTTGCGGGAATTCTGTTCGCGTCTGTGCTGGGGGCCCTGCGTACGCTGGACGGCATGACCAGTACGGGGGAAGTGGAAGGCCGCGCTGGGCCGCCTTTGTGGTGGGCGCGGCGGCGGGATGCCGTGGGGGATGTCGTGCTCGGCGGGGTGTCCGCCGTCGAGTGTGCCTGGGAGGGCGTGGCCTTCGCCCGGGAGGCGGGGGTGCCGACCGCGGTCGGGGTGCTGTTCGGGTTCGTGGTGGGGTCCACGCTCGTGCTGCGGCGGCGGTGGCCGATCGCCGTGGTGCTCGTGGGGATCGCGGTGTCGCCGGCCGCGATGGGGCTCCTGCTCGCAGTGGTCGGGATGTACACGCTGGCCTCCTCGGAGGTACCGCGGCGGATCACGGCCACGCTGGCCTCGATGTCGCTGGCCGCGACGTTCGTCGTGATGTATCTGCGGACCCGGGGTGACGTCGAGGCGGATCCCACGCTCGTGGTGGTGCTGTCCGGGTTCGTGGCGGTGGCGCTGACCGTGCCGCCGGTGCTGTTCGGGCTCTACATCGGGGCGCGGCGGCGGTTGATGGAGAGCCTGCAGGAGCGGGCGGATTCGCTGGAGCGGGAGTTGTCGCTGCTGGCGGACCGGGCGGAGGAGCGGGCGGAGTGGGCCCGGACGGAGGAGCGGACGCGGATCGCGCGGGAGATGCACGACGTGGTCGCGCACCGGGTGTCTCTGATGGTGGTGCACGCGGCGGCGCTGGAGGCGGTGGCGGTGAAGGATCCGGCGCGTGCGGCGAAGAACGCGGCGTTGGTGGGGGACATGGGGCGGCAGGCGTTGACGGAGTTGCGGGAGATGCTCGGTGTGCTCAGGGCGGCTCCCAAGCCGGCTGCGGCGGTGGTCGTGCCCGCGGTTCCGGTTGCTCCCCTGGCGCTTGTGGGAGGGGGTGACGACGGTCCTTCGCTGGAGGAGCTGGAGGCGCTGGTCGGTCAGTCGCGGGCGGCGGGGATGGCCGTGGAGGTGATCGTGCAGGGCGTGTATGCGGCGGCGTATGCGGCGGAGGTCGAGCAGACGGCGTACCGGGTGGTGCAGGAGGCGCTGACCAATTGCCACAAGCATGCTCCGGGTGCGCGGGTGGTGGTGCGGCTCGCGCATCGGGACGGGGAGGTGGCGATGCAGGTGGAGAACGGGCCCTGTGAGGGTCAGGCGGGTGGGGTCGGGCTGCCCAGTGGGGGGAACGGGCTGGTCGGGATGCGGGAGCGGGTGCTGGGGCTGGGCGGGGTGTTCGTTTCGGGGCCGACGGAGGTGGGGGGGTTCAGGGTGTCGGCGGTCCTCCCGGTTCGCTAGTGCTGTGGCCGGAGAGGCGTGCGGGGGCGCGGCGTCCGGTGCGGTGCGGTGGGGTGCATGGCCCTTGGCGGTCACGGCGCTAGGCGCCGGTGGGTGGCCGGGCGTGGCGTCGCTGGGGGGCGGTGCGGGCCGCTGCGGGGCGGGGTGGGGCGGTGCCCCCGCCGGAATGTCTCCTCGGCTCGCGCCTGCGGCCGAGGTCCGGCCGTACGGCCTGGGGTGCGCGCTCGTCCTGCGGGGACGCTCCGCCGTGTCCCCACCCCACGGCAGGGCGGCGAACGTGCGGTCCGCGTCGGCCCGTACGACGACCGGAACCCGCCGCGGATGAGGGAATCGGTGCGCGAGCCGCGGAGATGCTCCCGCGCGGCCGGCGACCCCGCGGCCCGGCCCGAACAGGCGAAGCGGCTCCTGTGGGTAAGGCTCCTGGTCAGGGGCCTGTCACGGGCCTTCGGGCTGGGTGGTGAGGCGGGTGGGCTGGAGGCCGGTGAGGAGGAGGGTGAGGGCCTCGTCGACGGTGTGGCCGAGGTACCAGTCGCCGGTGTGGTCGATGCCGTAGACGCGGCCTTCGCGGTCGAGGGCGAGGTGGGAGCCTGCGTCGGCCTCGATGCCCAGGGGGCAGAGCTGGGTGGAGAGGGCCCGGCCGAGGTCGGCGAAGGTGCGGGCGAGGTGGAGTCCGGTGAGAGGGTCGAGCCGGAGTGGGGTGGGGGCGATCTGGCGGCCGGGTCCGGGAGCGGTGACGGTGAGGCCGCCGAATTCGGCCCAGGCCTCGACGGCGGCGGGGAAGACGGTGTGCCGGTGTCCGGCGGGGGTGGTGTGGTCCCGGAGGGCGTCGGCCCAGTACTCGGCCTGCTTGATGTCCCAGCGGCCGGGTTCCCAGCCGGCGGTGCGCAGGGCGGAGTCCACGGCGACCGGGAAGCGGGTGGCCGAGGAGCGGTCGTAGGAGGCTGAGGTCGTGGTCATGGCTACTCGGAGGGGGTGAGGTCGACGGAGCGTACGCCGAAGTGGGCGAGGAGGGCGTCGCAGGAGCGGCAGGGGGGTGCGTAGCTGCCGTGGAGGGGGTCGCCGTCCTCGCGGATGCGCCGGGCGGTGATCTTCGCGTGTTTGAGGGAGCGGCGGGCTTCGCCGGCGGAGAGCGGTTTGCGGGAGGCGCGTCGGGAGCGGGCTCCTTCGACGGCGGCCAGGTGGCGGGAGAGCAGGATCGCTTCGGGACATCGTCCGGTGAAACGTTCGCGCTGGCCGCTGGTGAGGGTGTCGAGGAAGTCCTGCACGAGGGGGTGGAGTGCGGGGGGCTGGTCGGCTTTGCCGGCGGTGCCGGTGAGGGTTTCGCCGCGTACGGAGAGGGCGGCGGCGATGGTGGGGAGGATGCCGTCGCGGCGGAAGCGCAGGACGGGCGCGGTGGGGCGGCCGTCGTTGCTGCTCCAGCGCAGGCGGGGGTCGCCGGCGGGGCCGGCGGCTTCGGCGGCCGGGCCTGTGGCGCCGGGTGCGCCGGTTGCTCCCTGGGTGGCGTCGCCCGGGTCTGTGCGTGTTGCCGTGTTCTGCATGGTCGTGCTTTCCCTCCCGTGGCGGCGGTGGTGACCGCTGTCGCGCACGCCCCCGTGCTGCGGGGACAGCCTGCCAAACGTCACCTGTCATGCGGAAGCGGGGTCGAATATTCGTATCAATTCGGATGTTCCTGGCCCTCGGGTGGGTGCGCAGGTCGTGGGCGGCTGAGGCTCTTGCCCCAGCGCATAGGCTGTGGTGAACCAGCCAGATCCAGCAGGGGGCTACCGCCATGACGACAGGTCGGCTCGGGCAGCAGGCCGCGCCACCCAACGCCGCTTACTCGGGGCAGGTCGTGCACTTCCCGGACCCGGTCCGGGCCGCTCGGCATCCCCACGGGGTGCGGATGGACGGCAACGGGCATCCGGACTTCTCCGCGTACGCGCGCGCGGCGGTGGAGATCGCCGAACCGCCGGAGGGCTTCGGCGTGGACGAGCTGCGGCTGACGGACTACGTGTCCGCGAACGCGGCGATGAAGGCCGCCGGGCACGAGTTGTGGGACACGGTGGGGCCGGTGGCGACGCCGCACGGCTGGACGTGGCACCACGTGGCGGGTTCGCGGCGCATGGAGCTGGTCCCGGTCGAGGTGAAGGCGCTGCTGCGGCATCACGCGGGGCTGGTGACGGCTCCGGTGGATCACGAGAAGCGCGGGACGCGGCCGTTGCAGGAGGTGCGTCCGGCGCACCTGGGGCTGCCGAAGTCGGTGGTGTCGGTCGCCGAGGAGCAGGTGCAGGGCGTGGAGGAGGACCTCGGCTACCGGCTGCCGGAGGCGTACCGCTCGTTCCTGAAGGCTGCGGGTGGCTGTGCGCCGGTGGGTGCGGGCCTGGACGTGGAGCTGGGTGTGCTGGTGGACCAGCCGTTCTTCACGGTGCGTGAGGAGGCCGCGGTCAATGACCTGGTGTACGTCAACAAGTGCCTGCGGGACCATCTGACGAAGGATTACCTGTGCGTGGCCTTCGTGCAGGGCGGGCTGCTCGCGCTGAAGGTGAAGGGTGAGGGCATCGGCTCGGTGTGGTTCTCCCCGTACGACGATGCGCGCGACCGGGACGGCTGGTCGGTGCAGGAGCGCGTGGAGCGGTTGTTGCTGCCGTGCGGTGCTGATTTCGACGCCTTTCTGGAGCGGCTGGCGGGGAATCCGCCGGAGCTGGAGACGGTGGCCGGTCTGATGGTGGACGGCGGATTCGCACGCTCGGTTCCCGTGGCGCGGTCCGGTTCGGATGAGGGGTGACGGCGCGATGGTGACTTTTGCGCAGGCGCAGGAGCGCGCCGAGGAATGGATCAACGGGGACGTGCCCGCGTACCAGCACCGGGAGGTGCGCGTGCGGGAGTTCGGGCTCGGGTTCGTGGTGTGGGCGGAGGACCGTGCGGCGGGTCCGGTGTCGGGTGGTGGGCGGCAGCGGCTGGTCATCGCGCGGGACAGCGGGGAGGTGACGCTGTGGCCGGGGCTGCCGGTGGGTGAGGTGATCCGCCGGTACGAGGAGGAGTACGGGGCGGTGGCTGCGGCCGCTGCTTCGGAGGCTTCGGTTCCGCCGCCGCGGGTCGATTCGGAGCAGACGTCGTTCATGCTGAGTCCGCCGGAGTGGCTGCAGGAGGCCGCGGACCGGGCGGGGATTGCGTCCGGTCCGGCTCGGGCGTCGGATCCGGCTCGGGCGGGGGCGGGGCCTGTGGCTGGGTCTGCGCCGGCGGCTGCCGGGTCGGTGGAGCCCTTTGACGCCCCGTCCGCTCCCACGCCGGCTCCGGCTTCGGCTTCGGCTTCGGCGCCCGTGGATGCGGTGCCGCTGCGACGCGGGGGCGAGATCCCTTACGAGCCGACGGCCGACGCCGGCGTGCCCGTGGCTGCGGCTCCGCCCGCGGCTCCGGTGCCGACCGGGTCCACGCCGTGGGCGGGGACCGATGTGAACTCCGGTGGGGACGACGTGTCCGTGCCGCTGCCGGCGACCGTGTTCGCGCCGCCGCTGTCCGGGTCGGACCTGGAGGACGCGCCGTCGTCCGGGGCGGCCTCGGAGGCGCAGACCACGCTCATGCCCGGTGGCAGTCAGTTGCCGAGGACCGCGGTCGTGCCCGCGCTGGGTGCGACGCCGGGTTCGTCGGCGAGCGACATCGCGGATGCGCCGACGAGCAAGGCCCAGCTCTCCCGCCCGGGTGGTTCCGCGGGTGGTGCGGGGGCTCCGGGTGCGGGTGCGCCTCAGCCTCCCGGTCCTCCCGGTCCGCCGGGGGCTCCCGGGTCGCTCGGCCGGGGGATCGATCATGCCGCGACGATGCTGGCGGGTCCGGCCGTGACCGGTCGGCCCCCGGCGCCTCCCGGTCCGCCCGGGGCGCCCGGTGGCGGGACCCCTCACGCCGCGACGATGCTCGCGGGTCCCGGCGTACCGCAGCCTCCCGGTCCTCCCGGTGCCCCCGGGGCCCCCGGTGGCGGGATCGACCATGCCGCCACGATGCTGGCCGGCCCCGCCATGGGTCAGCCGCCCGCGCCTCCCGGCCCGCCGCCGGGCGGACCCGTGGGGCAGCCCCCGGTCTCCACCGGTGCGCCCACGGTCGGCCCCGGCTACCAGGCGGTGCTGCGCTACCGTGCGCCCGACGGCTCCGAGCAGCAGCTCATCCGCCGCTCGGCGCCCGGCACCCCGCACCCGGAGTGGCAGATGCTGTACGAGCTGCGCGCCATGAACGTGCCGCCGCAGCAGGTGCTGGAGCTGCACACCGAGCTGGAGTCGTGTGAGCTGCCCGGCGGTTACTGCGCCCGGATGATCCGGGAGACGTGGCCGCAGGTGAGGATCACCAGCGTGGCCCCGTACGGCAAGGACCACGCGGGGCGTCAGCAGGGCATGCGGCACCTGCTCACCCATCAGGGCGAGCTGCACCAGGTGGCGGACGGTCCGGCGCGGCCCGCGCCGGTGCGGGCGCCGCTGCCGCAGGTTCCGCTGCAGCCGGCGATCCCGCTGGAGGCGATCGCGCAGGAGCTGACGGGGGCGTTCGGTCCGCAGGGCGTGTTCCGTTTCGACCAGCGGGCGGTGTCCCGTCAGGGTGTGCCGGAGATCGTGGCGCAGACGCTGATGTGGTCGGGCCTGCCGGCTGATTTCGGGCCGTTCTTCTGGGCGCAGGCGGTGCCGGGTCAACCGGTGCCGACGCTGGCCGAGATGGCCGCGCAGCGGCAGGTGCAGCCGGCTTCGGACGCGGGCTCGTACCTCGTCATCGGAAGCGACTTCGGCAAGGCGCTCTGTGTGCAGTACGGGACCGCGCACATCGTGGCGGTGCCGGTGGAGGGTGGTCCGGGGGGTGCGCCGGTGCCGCCGCAGTTCGTGAATTCGAGCCTGCCGCAGTTCGTGCGGTCCCTTGCGATGCTGGGTCACATGTGGCGGCTGCGGCAGCATCTGACGCCGGAGCAGGCGGGCCGGTGGACGGTCGATTTCCAGGCGAATCTGGCGGGGCTCGACGGTGCGGCGCTGGCGTCGCCGGAGAGCTGGTGGTCGGTGCTGCTGGAGCAGATGTGGGACGGACTGCTGTGACGTCGGCCTGATCGGGTGATCGGCGTAGTGGCCGGGTCGGGACCCTCGGAGGGGGTCTCGGCCCGGCCATTCGGGCTTCTGGGAGCAAATGGCGCATCCTTGACGGGAATCCCCGCGAGAGAGGCGCATCCCGGATGAGTGCACCCATGGCGACCGTGCGCGGTCGCGGCTACCGCATGGAAGAGGTCGACCGGTTTCTCGCCCGGCTCTCCCGGAGTCGTGACGAGGCCTGGGAGCGGGTGGCGCGGCTGACGGTTCTGGCCAAGCAGATGGAGGCGGAGGCGGCGCAGTTGCGGGAGGCGGTGTCGGCGCTCGCCCCGCAGACGTACGACGAGCTGAGCGAGCGGGCCCGCCGGATCCTGCTGCTGGCGCAGGAGGAGGCGGACGCCCTGCGGATGGAGGCGCGGGCGGACGCGTCGGCGACGCTGGGCGCGGCCGAGGCGCGCGCCGACCGGGCGGCGGAGCTGGCGCGGGGTGACGCGGAGGCGGTGCGCGAGCAGACGGAGGTCCGGGCCCGGCAGGGGCTGCTGCGGGCGCAGCGGGAGGCGGACGACATCCGGGCGCAGGCGCGGCAGGACGCGGGGCGGTGGCGGGCGGAGGCGGCGGCCGCGCTGGAGCAGACGCGGCGGCGAGCGGAGGCGGCGCTGGCGGAGCGGGAGCAGGAGCAGGGGGAGCGCTGGGAGGCGGCGGGGCGGGAGCTGGCGGCGCGGGAGGCGGAGTTGGATGCGCGCCTTGCGGAGCTGGAACGTCATGCGGAGGGGCGTCTGGCGGAGGCCCGGCGCGGGTTCGCCGAGGCCGAGGAGTCGGCGCGGCACGGGCAGGAGGACGCGGAGGCGCGGGCGGCGGAGCTGGTTGCGCAGGCCCGGGTTGCGGAGGAGCGGATCGGGCGGGAGACGGAGCGGATCCTGCGGGAGCATGAGGAGTCCCAGGAGGAGATGCGGGCCCACATGAACCATGTCCGCTCCAGCCTGGCGGCGCTGACGGGGCGTGCGCCTGCGGAGGGCTGATGCGGGGCGGCCCGTGCGGCGCCGTGGTCGCGGGCTCCCGGACCCGCGCGCCTCGAACGGCGGGTGGAGCTTGAGGGATCGCCTCGAACGCCGGTGGGGCTTGGAGGATCGCCTCTGTCGCCTGCGGGCTGAAAGGGCGGAGCCCCGGGAGGCGGTGAAGGGGCGGGGGAGGTTGCGTGCAGTGGCGACGCGGCTCGCCCGGCTACGGCAGGTCGTGGAGGAAGTCCTCGATCAGCGGGGCGATCTCCGGCAGGTGGGTCTCCAGGGCGAAGTGGCCCGCGCCCTCGAAGAGGTGCACGGCGGCGTCGGGGGCGTCGCGCAGGTACGCCTTCGCGCCCGCCGGAGTGAAGAAGGGGTCGCCCGCGCCCCAGACGACCAGCACGGGGATCCGCGCGGCGCGCAGCCATGCCTGCCAGGCGGGGTAGTGGGTGAGGTTCGAGGCGTAGTCGAAGGCCAGGTCGGCCTGGGCGTCGGTGCGGCCGGGCAGGCCGAGGTGGTGGACGTCGAGGGTCCAGTGGTCGGGGGAGACCAGGCTGGTGTCGGCGACGCCGGTCTCGTACTGGAAGCGGGTGCCCTCGGGGGTGAACAGGCCGCGGATCTGTTCCTCGTTGCCGGGGACCTCGCGCCGCAGTCCGGTGAAGGCGCGGGCCGCGTCGGAGAGGCCTTCTTCGTAGGCGTTGCCGTTCTGGACGATCAGGCCGGTGATCCGCTCCGGGCGGCGCGCGGCGAGGCGCAGTCCGACGGGGGCGCCGAAGTCGAAGACGTACAGGGCGAAGCGGTCCAGTGCGAGGGCGTCGGTGAAGCCGTCCACGACGTCGGCGAGCCGGTCGAAGGTGTAGGTGAATCCGTCGGGGGCCCGGGTGTGGCCGAAGCCGGGGTAGTCGGGGGCGATCAGGCGGTACGGGGTGTCGCCGAGGGCGTCCATCAGGCGGGCGAACTGGTGTGAGGCGGTGGGGAAGCCGTGCAGGAGCAGCAGGACGGGTCCGTCGGCGGGGCCGCTCTCGCGGTAGGCGACGCGGACTCCGTCCACGTCGACGGTGCGGTGCCGGATGGTGGGAATGGTGCGGCGAGCGGTCATCACATGCCTCCTGCGTCGTTGGTCCCATTAGTTTCATCGGTGATCGCTAATGGGTCAAGTGGTTGCAGTAGCATTAGTGAGGTGACAGTGACCTTTCCGCTCACCGGTGAGCCCCTCGCGCTGGACCTCCTCAACACCCTCACGGCCGAGGGTGATCTCGTCGCCGCCCCGGCGGGGCTCGCGGCCTGGCTGGAGGAGCAGGCGCAGGCCGGGCGGCTGACCCTGCCGGACGCGGTCGGCGCGGCCGAGGTGGCCGCCGTACAGGCCGTACGGGAGGCCGCGCGCCCGGCGCTCGCGGCCGCCCGGCGCGGTGAGCGGCCCCCGGCCGAGGCGCTGCGCGTGCTGAACGGTGCGCTGTCCGCGGCGCCGTCCCACCGCGTGCTGGAGTGGACGCCCGAGGGCGGCCTGACCGCGGCCGGGCACCGGCCGGCGGATCCGGCCCAGCGGCTCGCGGCGGAACTGGCCGAGGCGGCCGCGGAGCTCCTGACCGGCGCCCGGGTGGGGGAGGTGCGGGAGTGCGAGGCCCACGACTGCGTCCTGCTCTTCCTGCCGGCGCACCCCCGCCGCCGCTGGTGCGTGGCGTCGGTCTGCGGCAACCGGGCCCGCGTCGCCCGCTACTACGCCCGCCACAAGGGCGCCTCCGACCAGTCGGCTTGAGTCGAGCCGACCCGGTCGGCGGCGGAACGCCGCTGCGCGCCGGGTCGCGGACGGACGGCTCCGGGGCCTGGCGGGAGGCCGCGCTCACGGGGCTGAAGGCGAGCCTGCCGGGCGATCCGGACCCCGCCCACCGGGCGGCGGTCGAGCCCCTGATGAGCGAGCGGCCCCGCGAGGTCGCCCGGCGGGTGGAGATCCGGCATCGGGCGCCGGCCCGCGTCACGCTGAGGTCCGGCCGGACCGGCCGGACCGGGTGTTCTACGCCTTCCCCGGGCGCAGGGGCCCGGAGGTCGTGGACCCGCCCTCCCGCCGCCGGACGCTGCGCCTCACCGGAAGCGCCGCTGCGGCGGCCGCCGTACTGCTCCTCGGGGTGCTCCTCATCCGCTGAGCGCGCCGGTGTCCCGCTGCGCCGCTGCGGCCGCCGGCGCGGCGGGGCCCTCGTACCGGTACGGGTCGCTGCGCAGGCCCCTGGCTGTGACGACCACCGTGAAGGGGGGTGTCCGCACGTCCGGAAGCGGGGCGGTCAGGGCGCCCGTCAGGGGGTCGGCCGCCACGGGGAGGGCGGTGTCGTCGACGGTGAGGAGGGCCGGGGCGCCCGCGCGGTCCGGGACGAAACCGCCGCCCTCCGCCGTCAGCCGGCCGCCCTCCACGGACACCTTCGTGATCACCGGGTTCGGGCGGACCGCGATCTTGTTCACCAGGTACGCCCCCGCCGGGGCGCCCGTCAGGGCCCACATCTCGGCGGGCAGGCGCGGGAGGCCGGCGCCCACGTCCGCCAGGAAGAACAGCACCACGTACAGCATGGTGACCGCGCTGAGCGCGACGTACTGGAGGTCGACCAGGTCGGTGCGCCCGCTGTCGTTCGCGATCAGCTCACGCAGCGGCCGGCGCCCCGACTCCGTGGGCTTCGCGGCGGGCTTGGCCAGGCTGCCGTTCGCCACGCGCAGGCCGACGACCGCCTTCGCCGCGATCAGCGCCACGTACGGGCCGCCGAGCAGCGGCAGGTACACGGTGGTCAGTGGGGACAGCGGACCGTCGGCGCCCCGGAAGTAGGCCACGGCGCCGCCCGCGGTGAGCCCGTAGCCGAGGACCGCGAGGAGCAGCCAGACCAGGATCACCGTCCAGGCCAGGGCCAGCGCCGTCGAGGTGGACAGGCGGCCGTCGCGGCCGGTGATGAAGGCCGGGCGGCGGTGGAGCCGCAGGCAGATCGGGCCGGCCAGTGCGGCCAGTAACACCAGTGCGCAGAGTGCGGATGTCATGCGTCGTCCCCCCGGAAACAGTCCTGGCACGAGGGTCACCTACTGGCCCCGGACATGACAAGCCGGTTGCCCGGGCGGCCTGTTGCCGTGCCGTGCCACTGATCGCTCTGCTCGCGCCCTACTCCTCACGCTGTTCCGGCAGGACCGGGAACCTGCGCGGCGCCACCAGCAGCAGGATCAGCAGCGCGGCCACGGCCGCCGCCGTCGCACCGAGGAAGATGTGCTCCACGGCGGCGGCCACGGCCTCGCGCAGGTGGTCGGCGGCGGCCGGGGGAAGCAGCCACGGCCGGTCCAGGGCCTTGGCCACCTCGTCCAGGTCGCCGGGGAGTCCGGGTACCGGTGCGTCCACCAGGCGGGCGGCGATGGTGGCGTTGGCCACGGCCGCGAGGAGGGCGGCGCCCACGCTCTGCCCGACCTGACGGCAGAACAGCACCGAGGCCGTCGTCGTCCCCCGCTCGGACCAGCCGACGGTGGACTGGACGCCGATGACCAGCGGGAGCTGGAAGAGGCCGAGGGCGCCGCCCAGCAGCAGCATGATCAGTGCGGGCTGCCAGGGGCGGGCGGGGTACGGCAGGAGGGTGAAGGAGTACAGGATCACCGCGGCCAGCCCGATGCCGACGGCGGCGGTGTTGCGGAAGCCGATGCGCCGGTAGACGTGCTGGCTGAGGGCGGCGCTGACGGGCCAGCTCAGGGTCATCACCGACATGACCAGACCGGCGCCGACGGGCCCCAGTCCCAGCACGGACTGGGCGTACGTCGGCATGAACACCATGGGGGCGACCATCAGCAGGCCGAGCGCCCCCATGGCCAGGTTGACGGCGGCGATGGTGCGCCGGCGCCACACCCAGCCGGGCAGGATCGGTTCCTCGGCCCGGCGTTCCACCCGGACCACCACCGCGGCCAGTACCGCGCTCGCGCCCAGCAGCCCCAGCGAGGGCGCGGACAGCCAGGGCCAGGCGACCCCGCCCTGGACGAGCGCGAAGAGCAGGAGTCCGCCGCAGGCGAAGACGCCCAGGGCGCCCGCCCAGTCGACCGGGCCCCGGCGCCCGGGCGACCGTACGGGCTCGGTCAGGTGGCGGGCGACCATCCACAGGGCGAAGGCGGCCAGCGGCAGGTTGATCAGGAAGATCCAGCGCCAGTGCGTGTACGAGGCGAGCAGCCCGCCGAGCGCGGGGCCGGCCACGGCCGAGGTGGCCCAGACGCTGGACATCCGGGCCTGGATCTTCGGCCGGTCCTTGAGCGGGTACAGGTCGGCGGCCAGCGTCTGGACCGTGCCCTGGAGGGCGCCGCCGCCCAGGCCCTGGACGATCCGGAAGGCGATGAGGGCGGCCATGTTCCACGCGAGGGCGCACAGCAGCGAGCCGACGAGGAAGAGGGCGATGCCGAAGAGGAGCACGGGCTTGCGCCCGAAGGTGTCGGACAGCTTGCCGTAGACGGGCAGGGTGACGGTGACGGCGAGCAGGTAGCCGGAGAAGAGCCAGGAGAAGACGGAGAATCCGCCGAGGTCGCCCACGATCTGCGGGACGGCGGTGGCGACGATGGTGCTGTCGAGGGCGACGAGGGCCATGCCCAGCATCAGCGAGGCCACCACGGGGGCCGGGGGGCGGGCGGCGGGCCGGGCGGCGGCCTTGCCGCCGGCCGTGTCCTCGGCCGGGACGGCTGCCCCCGGTGCGGCGCCGGCGGGGCCCGTGGGTATGCCGTCCGGACTTCCGTCCGTGCTGTCCCCTGCGGCCACCGAGATCCCTTCCCCCTGCACCTACCTGCGGGGAACACCTTCTCACCGCCGGGTGTCGGGCGGTATCCCCCAGGGACGGTCCCCCGAAGGGTGGACGACCCCTAGGGGTGGCTCCGCACAAGGGGCCAGGGGTCGTTCCTCCCGGCGGAGGAGGTGCGGGGCTCCGGCGTCTCCTTAACTGGAACCTACGGACAGGGGCCGGGGGGTGGGGTTAACCCCCGGGCGGATACGGCGATGGGCACCAGCGCGCCGGACCTCCGCCCGCCGCAGACTCATGACGGCGACACACGCAGCACACGCAGCACACGCGGCAGACGCACCAGGCGCACGCAGCGGCAGACGCACGCATTCGAAGAAGGAGAAAGACCGTGACAACGGCTATGACCGAAACCAGGCACGGGGGTACTGGAGGGCATGCAGCCGTCGCGGCCCGGGCGCGGAAGGTCGTCAAGGCCTACGGCTCCGGGGAGACGCGCGTCGTCGCCCTCGACGACGTGGACGTGGACATCATGCGCGGCCAGTTCACCGCGATCATGGGTCCCTCCGGCTCCGGCAAGTCCACGCTGATGCACTGCCTCGCCGGGCTCGACACGGTGACCAGCGGGCAGATCCACCTGGACGACACCGAGATCACCGGGCTGAAGGACAAGAAGCTCACGCAGCTGCGCCGCGACCGGATCGGCTTCATCTTCCAGGCCTTCAACCTGCTGCCCACGCTGAACGCCCTGGAGAACATCACGCTCCCCATGGACATCGCGGGCCGCAAGCCCGACGCGGAGTGGCTGAACCGGGTCGTGGAGACGGTGGGCCTGGCCGGCCGGCTCAAGCACCGGCCGACCGAGCTGTCCGGCGGCCAGCAGCAGCGCGTGGCGGTGGCCCGCGCCCTCGCGGCCCGCCCGCAGATCATCTTCGGCGACGAGCCGACCGGAAACCTGGACTCCCGGGCGGGCGCCGAGGTCCTCGGCTTCCTGCGCCGTTCGGTGGACGAGCTCGGCCAGACCATCGTCATGGTCACCCACGACCCGGTCGCCGCCTCCTACGCGGACCGCGTCATCTTCCTCGCCGACGGCCGGATCGTCGACGAGATGTACGGGCCCTCCGCGGACCAGGTCCTGGACCGGATGAAGGACTTCGACGCGCGCGGGCGGACGTCATGAGCAACACCGTCCTGAAGACCTCGCGGCGCAACTTCGTCGCGCACAAGGGGCGGATGGCGCTGTCCGCCGTCGCGGTCCTGCTCTCCGTCGCCTTCGTCTGCGGCACCCTGGTGTTCACCGACACCATGAACACCACCTTCGAGAAGCTGTTCGCGATCACCAGCGCCGATGTGACGGTCAGCGCGAAGCAGGCGAAGGACGGCGAGGAGATCTCGGAGCGCGGCCGGCCCGAGATGGTGGCAGGCTCGGCCGTCGAGCAGGTGCGCAAGGCCGAGGGCGTCAAGAGCGCCGAAGGCGGCGTCGTCTCGATGTCCGTCACGGTGGTCAACTCCAAGAACGAGAACATGGGCTCGACCACCGGCGCCCCGACCATCGCGGGCAACTGGAGCGACAACGAGCTCAAGTCCATGAAGATCACCTCGGGTCACGCGCCGCGCGGCCCCACCGAGGTGATGGTCGACGCCGACACCGCGGACAAGCACCACCTGAAGCTCGGCGACGAACTGCGCACCATCGCCATCACCGGCGACATCCGCGCCAAGATCAGCGGTATCGCCACCTTCACCGTGACCAACCCCGGGGCGGCCGTCGTCTACTTCGACACCGCCACCTCGCAGCAGGCCCTGCTCGGTGCCCCCGGTTCCTTCACCCACGTCAACGTCACCGCCCAGGACGGGGTGAGCGACGAGCAGCTCAAGCGGAACATCGCCACCGCCGTCGGTACGGACACGTACAAGCTGCAGACGGCCAAGGAAGCCTCTGACGCCAACCGCAAGGACGTCGGCTCCTTCCTGAACGTCATGAAGTACGTGATGCTCGGCTTCGCCGGCATCGCCTTCCTCGTCGGCATCTTCCTGATCTTCAACACCTTCTCGATGCTGGTCGCCCAGCGCACCCGCGAGATCGGCCTGATGCGCGCCATCGGCGCCGACAGCGGACAGGTTCTGAAGTCCGTGGTCGTCGAGGCCTTCCTGCTCGGTGTCGTGGGCTCGGTGCTGGGCGTCGGCGCGGGTGTGGGCCTGGCCGTCGGACTCATGGAGCTCATGGGCCAGATGGGCATGCACCTGTCGACGGACGATCTGACGGTCGCCTGGACCACCCCGGTCATCGGCGTCTTCCTCGGTGTCGTCGTCACCGTCGTCGCCGCGTTCGTCCCGGCCCGCCGGGCCGGCAAGGTCTCCCCGATGGCCGCCCTGCGCGAGAGCGGCACCCCCGGCGACAGGAAGGCCGGCGTCGTGCGCGCCGTCCTCGGCCTGGTCCTCACCGGCATCGGCGGCGCGGGGCTCTTCCTCGCCGCCGCCGCAGAGAAGGCCGGACCCGGATCGATGTGGCTGGGCCTGGGCGTCGTCTTCACCCTCATCGGCTTCATCGTGATCGGCCCGCTGCTCGCGGCGGGCGTGGTGCGGGTGCTCTCCGGTGTGGTGCTGCGGCCCTTCGGGTCGGTGGGCCGCCTCGCCGAGCGCAACGCCCTGCGCAACCCCCGCCGGACCGGCGCCACCGCCGCCGCGCTGATGATCGGCCTCGCGCTGGTCGCCTGCCTGTCGGTGGTCGGCTCCTCGATGGTGGCCTCCGCGACCGAGGAGCTCGACAAGTCGGTCGGCGCGGACTACATCGTCAACTCCCAGACCGGGCAGCCCGTGCTGCCGCAGGCCGAGCAGGCCCTGCGCGCCGCCGGGGGACTCGACCACGTCACCGCCTACCGCGAGGTGGAGGCCAAGATCACCACGCCCGGCGGCGTCACCGAAGAGGACGGCCTCGGCGCCACCGACCCGACGTACGCCAAGGACATCCGGCGCAAGATGGTGGCCGGCGAGCACGCGGCGGCCTACGGGGCGAACACCATGTCGGTCGGTTCCGCATACGCCACCCGGCACGGCGTCAAGCTCGGCGACGAGCTGACGGTCGCCTTCACCGGTGGCAGCACCGTCAAGCTGAAGGTCGCGGCGATCACCAGCGACGAGGGCAACCTCGACAAGGGCATGAAGTACATCAGCACCGCCGTCGCCCGGGCGAACGTCCCGGCCGACCGGCTGCCGCTCCCCTTCATGCTGCTGGCCAGCGCGAAGGACGGGCAGTCCGACGCCGCCGCGTACGCGTCGGTCAAGGCGGCGATGGCGGAGTACCCGCAGTACATGGTGCGCAACCAGACCGACTACAAGCAGTCCCTGAAGGACCAGGTGGGCCAGCTGCTGAACATGGTCTACGGGCTCCTGGGCCTCGCCATCATCGTCGCGGTCCTGGGCGTCGTGAACACCCTGGCCCTGTCGGTGGTCGAGCGGACCCGCGAGATCGGCCTGATGCGCGCCATCGGCCTCTCCCGCCGTCAGCTGCGCCGCATGATCCGCCTGGAGTCGGTGGTCATCGCCCTCTTCGGCGCCCTGCTGGGCCTCGGCCTGGGCATCGGCTGGGGGGCCGCCGCGCAGCAGCTGCTGGCGCTCGAGGGCCTGAAGGTGCTGGAGATCCCGTGGCCGACGATCCTCGGGGTGTTCGCCGCCTCGGCCTTCGTGGGCCTGTTCGCCGCGCTGGTCCCGGCCTTCCGGGCGGGGCGGATGAACGTCCTGAACGCGATCGCGAGCGAGTAGGCCGGCCCGCGGTCACACGGGGGAGGGCGCCGGTCCGGGACCTTGGGGTTCCGGGCCGGCGTCGTGTCATCCCCGCTGCATGAGGACGACGCCCCCGGCCTCGCCCACCACGGTGAACTGCTCGCCGGGGTGGAGCTGGCGGGCGTAGCCCGTGGGGTCCTCGCCGGCCCAGCGGGAGGAGTTGTCGATGGTGATCCAGTCGGGGACCACGCCCTTGCTGCCGCCGATCCACAGCACGCGGCAGCGGGAGGTCAGCCGGGTCAGCGGCGTGGTGTCGGCCTCCACGGTGGCGCCGTCGGGGATCCGGTCGAGGAGCCGTTCGACGGCGGTGACGCGCTCGGGCTTCTCGTACGTGCGCGCTTCCGCGAGCTTGGCTGTCGGCATGCTGGTCGCGGCCAGGGCGAGGGCGGCGGCGAGTACGGCGGTGGGCAGCTGGAGGGCGTACGCGCGCAGCCGGGGCCGTTCGCCGCGCCGGACGGTGTCGATGGCGTCGACGAGGGCGAGGAACACGACGGGCATGAGGACGGCGCTGTAGTGCCAGTCGGTGGACCAGTAGTGGTCGTCCCCGGACAGGAAGCGCCAGCCCAGGGTGGGGACGGCCACCAGCAGCAGCGGCGAGCGCAGGGCGAGCAGCCCGGAGGTGGGGATCAGCACCCAGCCCAGGGTGGTGAGCTTGGTGGCGAGGCCGCCGAGCGGGCCGTCGCCGTCGATCTTGTCCCAGTAGCCGTAGCCGGCGGTGGCGAAGGCCGGTACGACGACGGTGAAGACGAGGACGGCGAAGACGCAGGCCGCGGCGGCGGCGCCGAGCGCGGTCCAGGCGATCCGCCGGTCGGTGGGCCTGGCCCGCCAGGCCACCACCACGGCCAGGGCGGCGAGCGTGAAGCCGAGGTCCTCCTTGACCAGGATCAGCGGCAGCCCCCACAGGAGGGCGGCCCGCCAGCGGCGGGCGAGCACCGCCTCCAGGGAGAAGGCCAGCAGGGGCACGGCGAAGGCGATCTCGTGGAAGTCAAACTCGACGGCCCGCTGGATGCCCCAGGACAGCCCGTACGCGACGCCGACGGCCAGCCCGCGGGCCCGTCCGAGGAGCCGGCCGGCCGCCCGGGTGACGGGGACGGCCGACAGCGCGAACAGCGCGGCCTGCACGACCAGCAGGGTGACGGGCCCCGGGAAGACCCGGTAGACGGGGGCGACGAGCGCGATGATCGGGCTGAAGTGGTCGCCGAGGATGTTGGCGCCCGGACCCTTCAGGTCGGCGACGGGCACCTGCAGGTGCGCGTACGCGCGGATCGCCTGCTCGAAGATCCCCAGGTCCCAGGAGGCCCAGTCCATCCGCCGGAACCGTCCGACGGACAGCACGAGGTAGACCGGGAGCAGCCCGGCGGCCACCGCCCAGGGCCCCGCCCACCGGCCGGGGCGCGGCGTGGCCGGCGCCGGCGCCACCGGCGCCGGGCGCGCTATCGCATCGCTCGTCACGGACTCGTGCTCCTCGGCCGGTAGACGTCTCCCCGGCGGAAGACGACGCGGCGAGCTCGGACAGTCAGAACAGGAACATCGTAGAGCGGGGGGCGGGCTCGGGTGTGACGGCTGCGCCGTGACCCGGCGGGTGACCCGAAATCCCCCGCGCGCGGGGGAGCGCGCGGGGGAGGGGGGAGAACGGGGGCGGCGCGCAGCGTCTGCGTGAGGGGCGGCGGTCGGGAGACGGGCGGGCGTAGGGTGGAATCCCCGGCCCGTGCGACGTGTCGGGTCCTTCGCGTTGCCCTCACCCTTTGACCTTCACCGGACGGAAAGCCTCTTCATGAGCCTGCACGGACTGCTCGACGCCGTCACCCGGGACGCCGCCCTCGCCGAGGCGGTCACCGCGGCCGGGGACGGCAACCGCATGCACGTGGACCTGGTCGGCCCCGCCGCCGCGCGGCCCTTCGCGATCGCCGCGCTGGCGCGGCAGACCGAGCGGACCGTGCTGGCGGTCACCGCCACCGGGCGCGAGGCCGAGGATCTGGCCGCCGCGCTGCGCTCCCTGCTGCCGCCTGACGAGGTGGTCGACTACCCGTCCTGGGAGACGCTCCCGCACGAGCGGCTCAGCCCGCGCAGCGACACCATGGGCCGCCGGCTCGCCGTCCTGCGCCGGCTCGTGCACCCGAGCAAGGACGACCCGGCCGCGGGCCCGGTGAGCGTGATCGTCGCGCCCATCCGGTCCGTGCTCCAGCCGCAGGTCAAGGGGCTCGGGGACCTGGTCCCGGTCAGCCTGCGGCAGGGCGTCGGCGCCGACCTCGGCGAGGTGACCGCGGCACTGGCCGCCGCCGCGTACGCGCGCGTCGAGCTCGTCGAGAAGCGCGGGGAGTTCGCCGTGCGCGGCGGGATCCTCGACGTGTTCCCGCCGACTGAGGAACACCCGCTGCGCATCGAGTTCTGGGGCGACGAGGTCGAGGAGATCCGCTACTTCAAGGTCGCCGACCAGCGGTCCCTGGAGGTCGCCGAGCACGGACTGTGGGCCCCGCCCTGCCGCGAGCTGCTGCTGACCGATGAGGTACGTGAGCGCGCCGCGGCCCTCGCCGAGGCCCACCCCGAGCTCGGCGAGCTGCTGAACAAGATCGCCGAGGGGATCGCCGTCGAGGGCATGGAGTCCCTGGCGCCGGTCCTGGTGGACGACATGGAGCTGCTGATCGACGTGCTGCCGGCCGGGTCGATGGCCGTGGTGTGCGATCCCGAGCGGGTCCGGACCCGGGCCGCCGACCTCGTGGCGACGAGCCAGGAGTTCCTGATGGCGTCGTGGGCGGCCACGGCGGGCGGCGGCGAGGCCCCCATCGACGTCGGCGCGGCCTCGCTGCGCGGCATCGCCGACGTCCGCGACCGGGCCCGCGAGCTGAACATGATGTGGTGGTCGGTCTCCCCCTTCGCCGCCGACGAGACGGTGGGCGGCGACACCCTGAAACTCGGCATGCACGCCCCGGAGGCCTACCGCGGCGACACCGCCCGGGCGCTGGCCGACACCAAGGGCTGGATCGCCGACGGCTGGCACATCGTCTACCTCACCGAGGGCCACGGCCCCGCCGCCCGTACCGTCGAGGTGCTCGGCGGCGAGGGCATCGCGGCCCGGCTGGAGCCGGACCTGCGCACCCTGGAGCCGAGCCTGGTCCACGTCGCATGCGGTTCGGTCGACAACGGCTTCGTCGACCCGGTGCTGCGGCTGGCCGTCCTCACCGAGACCGACCTGACGGGCCAGCGCACCGCCACCAAGGACCTGGGGCGGATGCCGACACGGCGCCGCAAGACGATCGACCCGCTGACCCTGGAGGCCGGCGACTACATCGTCCACGAGCAGCACGGCGTGGGCCGCTACGTCGAGATGGTCCAGCGCACGGTGCAGGGCGCCACCCGCGAATACCTGCTGGTGGAGTACGCCCCGGCCAAGCGGGGGCAGCCCGGCGACCGGCTCTACATCCCCACGGACCAGCTGGAGCAGGTCACCAAGTACGTCGGCGGCGAGGCCCCGACCCTGCACCGGCTCGGCGGCGCCGACTGGACGAAGACCAAGGCGCGCGCGAAGAAGGCGGTCAAGGAGATCGCCGCCGACCTGATCAAGCTCTACAGCGCGCGCATGGCGGCCCCCGGCCACACCTTCGGTCCCGACACGCCCTGGCAGCGAGAGCTGGAGGACGCCTTCCCGTACGCGGAGACGCCCGACCAGCTGACCACCATCGCCGAGGTCAAGGAGGACATGGAGAAGTCGGTCCCGATGGACCGGCTGATCTGCGGCGACGTCGGATACGGCAAGACCGAGATCGCCGTGCGCGCCGCGTTCAAGGCGGTCCAGGACGGCAAGCAGGTCGCCGTCCTGGTGCCGACGACCCTCCTCGTGCAGCAGCACTTCGGCACCTTCTCCGAGCGCTACAGCCAGTTCCCGGTCAACGTGAAGGCGCTGTCGCGCTTCCAGAGCGAGACCGAGTCGAAGGCGACCCTGGAGGGCCTGCGCGAGGGTTCGGTGGACGTGGTCATCGGCACCCACCGGCTGTTCTCGCAGGAGACCAGGTTCAAGGACCTGGGCCTGGTCATCGTCGACGAGGAGCAGCGGTTCGGCGTGGAGCACAAGGAGCAGCTGAAGAAGCTGCGCGCCAACGTCGACGTGCTCACGATGTCGGCGACCCCGATCCCGCGCACCCTGGAGATGGCGGTGACCGGCATCCGCGAGATGTCGACGATCACCACCCCGCCGGAGGAGCGGCACCCGGTGCTCACCTTCGTCGGCCCGTACGAGGAGAAGCAGATCGGCGCGGCCATCCGCCGTGAGCTGCTGCGCGAGGGCCAGTGCTTCTACATCCACAACCGGGTCGAGTCCATCGACCGGGCGGCCGCCAAGCTGCGCGAGATCGTGCCCGAGGCGCGGATCGCGACGGCGCACGGCCAGATGTCGGAGCAGTCCCTGGAGCAGGTCGTCGTCGACTTCTGGGAGAAGAAGTTCGACGTGCTGGTGTCGACCACGATCGTCGAGTCGGGCATCGACATCTCCAACGCCAACACGCTGATCGTGGAGCGCGGCGACAACTTCGGCCTGTCCCAGCTGCACCAGCTGCGCGGCCGGGTGGGGCGCGGCCGCGAGCGAGGGTACGCGTATTTCCTGTACCCGCCGGAGAAGCCGCTGACCGAGACCGCGCACGAGCGGCTCGCGACGATCGCCCAGCACACCGAGATGGGCGCGGGCATGTACGTGGCGATGAAGGACCTGGAGATCCGCGGTGCGGGCAATCTGCTCGGCGGCGAGCAGTCGGGTCACATCGCGGGTGTCGGCTTCGACCTCTACATCCGCATGGTGGGTGAGGCCGTGGCGGACTACCGGGCCGCCGTCGAGGGCGGGGTGGAGGAGGAGCCGCTGCTGGAGGTCAAGATCGAGCTGCCGGTCGACGCGCACGTCCCGCACGACTACGCGCCCGGCGAGCGGCTGCGCCTGCAGGCGTACCGGTCCATCGCGTCGGCCAGTTCCGAGGCGGACGTCAAGGCCGTACGGGAGGAGCTCACCGACCGCTACGGCAAGCTGCCGGAGCCGGTGGAGAATCTGCTGCTGGTGGCCGGGCTGCGGATGCTCGCCCGGGCCTGCGGGGTCGGCGACATCACCCTGCAGGGCAACAACGTCCGGTTCGGTCCGGTGGAGTTGCGCGAGTCGCAGGAGCTGCGGCTCAAGCGGCTCTACCCGGGCGCGGTGCTCAAGCCCGCCACCTCGCAGGTGCTGATCCCGCGGCCGAAGGCGGGCAAGATCGGCGGCAAGCCGGTGGTCGGGCGGGAACTGCTGGCCTGGACGGGGGAGTTCCTCACCACCATCCTCGGTTCCTGACACGCCGTGGAGCCGGGCCCGCGCGGGCCCGGCTCCACCGTCGAGCCGTTTCTCAGCCGAGCTGGTCCGCGTCGATGACGTCCTTGCCGGCCGGAGCGTCGGCCTTCACCGGCTCGTTGATACCGGTGAAGGTGACCTCCGCCGGCTCCTTGCCCGTGATGCTCGCCTTCAGCAGGTACGGCTCACCCTGGGTGGCCACCAGCAGGGTCTCGGTTCCCTCGGTGGTCTTCGTGGTCAGGGTCAGCGCCTTCTGATCGCCGACCGTGGTGACCTTGCCCTTCTGGGCGCCCTTGCTCTCGTCGAACTCCTTGAGCAGCTCGTCCAGGTCGCACAGGGCGGACAGTTCCTTCGAGTCCGCGTCGGAGGCCTTCGACTTCAGCCAGTGGCCCGCGAGCTGCTTGACCGCCTGGTCGGCCTGCTCCTTGGGCAGGTCCTTCATCTGGGAGCGGTAGAAGGGCTCGTCGGCCTTGATGAACACGAACTCGGAGTTGCGGATCAGGTCGAAGGAGCCGTCCTGGCCGGAGATCGTCCCCTTGCAGTCGCCGGCCTTGCTGACCGACATGTTCAGCTGCAGGGGCTTGCCCTCGTCCCAGACCTTTCCGCTGACGGTGAGCGAGGCCGCGCCGCGCAGGGCCGTCACGGACTTGTCGGCCACCTCGGAGCCGGACAGCTCGGGGAAGGGACCTTCGGGCGCGAAGCACCCGGTGAGGCCGAGGGCGGCGGCGCAGGCGAGGGCGGTGGTGGCGGTGAGGCGGTGAACGGTGCGCATGGGGACTCTCTACGGCAGGAGACAGGGGATCGAGGAAGCGTAGGACAATCGGAATGATCTATTCCGGCGGGGTGCCGGATCGGGGTGCAGGGGGAACGGAGACGGGCCGCCGGGACGGACGGGGGCGGTACCGGACGGGCCGGAATCGGCGGAGCCGTTCCCGGATGACGCGGCGGCTTTGTGTGACGCGCTGATCCCACCACGCCCTGTGAACCGAGTCAACATGGTTCACAGGGAATTGTGAGTTCACGGTGTGAAGAGGTCTCTCGCGTGCAACGGGTATGCTCCCCGGCATGTCCGAGGAGAACGCCGCAGAGGTCACCGCGGCCGAGGTCGCACGCCTGGCCGGAGTGGGCCGCGCCGCAGTCAGCAACTGGCGCCGCCGCCACGCCGACTTCCCCCAGCCCGTCGGCGGCACCGAGACCAGCCCCTCCTTCTCCCTGGGCGAGGTGGAGCACTGGCTGCGCACCCAGGGCAAGCTCGCCGAGGTCCCGCTGCGCGAACGCGTCTGGCAGCAGATCACCGCCCACCCCGGCGGGGCCGTCAGCGCACTCGTCAAAGCCGGCAGCGCGCTGCTCGTCGTACAGGACCGGGCCGCCGACTGGCCGGAGCTGGCCGACCCCGACGACGAGCGCATGGCCGCCCGGCTGCGCCCCGTCCTCGTCCAGGTGCTCGGCGCACGCCTGGGGCCCGGCCACGCGCTCGCCGACGTCCCGCTGCGCCCCGCCACCATGCCGCTGCTGCGGGCCGCCGCCGAACTCGCCGCCGAACTCGGCGCCCGCCAGGCCTTCGAGTTCCTCCTCGGCCGCCACCTCGACGCCAACCCCCGCCAGTACACGCTCACCCCGGACGGCCTCGCCGTGCTCATGGCCGCGCTCGCCGGCCCCCCCGGTGCCGGCACCGGCTCCACCGGAGCGGCCGGCGCCGCGCCCCTCACGGTGCTCGACCCCGCGTGCGGCACCGGCACCCTGCTGCGGGCCGCCGCCGGCGCCACCGCCCTGCACGCGCAGGACTCCTCGCCCGAACTCGCCGCCCTCGCCGCGCTGCGCCTCGCCCTGCACGGGCCCGCCGAGGTCCGCGCGGCCGCCGCCGACAGCCTGCGCGCCGACGCCTTCGCACAGGACGCCGTCGACGCGGTGCTCTGCCACCCGCCGTTCAACGAACGCAACTGGGGTCACGAGGAACTGGCCTACGACCCGCGCTGGGAGTACGGCTTCCCGGCCCGCACCGAATCCGAACTCGCCTGGGTCCAGCACGCCGTGGCCCACCTGCGCGAGGGCGGCACCGCCGTGCTGCTCATGCCGCCCGCCGTCGCCGGCCGCCGCTCCGGCCGTCGCATCCGCGCCGACCTGCTGCGCCGCGGCGCACTGCGGGCCGTCGTCGCGCTCCCGGCCGGCGCCGCGCCGCCGTACGGGATCCCGCTGCACCTGTGGGTACTGCGCCGGCCCGGCGCCCAGGCGGCGCCCCCGGCCGGGCTGCTGCTCGTCGACACCGCGGCCCTCGCCGCCGACGGCCGGCTCCGGGCCGCCTGGCCCGCCGTGCACGACACGGTCGTGGGCGCCTGGAGCGCGTACGACGCCGCCGGCTCGGTGGAGGAGACCCCCGGCGTCAGCCGCGTCGTGCCCGTCATCGAGCTGCTGGACGACGACGTGGACCTCACCCCCGCCCGCCACCTGCCGCCGCCGGCCGCCGGAGGAGGACCGGCCGAGCTGACCGCCGTACGGGAACGGCTCGGCGAGACCCTCGGCCGGGCCGCCCGGCTCACCCCGCCGCCCGCCGCCGCGCCCGCGCGGGCCGTGGCCCGGCCGCCGCTGACCACCATCGGCGAACTCGCCCGCGCCGGAGCCCTGCAGCTGCACACCGGCACCGGCGGCGGGGCCGGCGCGGCCCCCGTCCTCACCGAGCACGACGTGTACGCCGGAACCGGCCCCTCCGGGACCCTGGCACCCACCGCCGACGAGCCCCTGCTCACGGCGCCCGGCGACGTCCTCGTCCCCCTCGTCGGCGGCGCCGCCATCGCCCGGGTCGTAGACGAGGCCACCGCGGGCGCCGTACCGGGCCGCGGCCTGGCCCTGCTGCGCCCCGACCCGGCCGCACTCGACCCGTGGTTCCTGGCCGGATTCCTGCGCGGCACCGCCAACAACCGCCGCGCCAGCAGCCACGCCTCCACCGCCACCCGGCTCGACGTGCGCCGGCTGCGGCTGCCCCGGCTGCCCCTCGCGGAACAGGAGCGCTACGGCGCCCGGTTCCGGGAGCTGGCCCAGTTCGAGGACGCCCTGCGGCTGGCGGGACGGCTCGGGGAGCAACTCGTACAGGGCTTCCACGACGGCCTGTCGGACGGCACCGTCACCCCGGAGTGAGCGGCTGTGCGGCGACCGTGCAACGGTTGAGCGCATCCCCTCACTCCTGGCCGGGAACGCTGTATACCCTCAGAGCCGAAACTTCTTCCGCACGGCCCGTCAGGAGCAGCGATGCACGGCCCCGGCCTTCCGCCGCAGTACGGCCCCCAGCCCTCTTCCGGGGGGGTGGTGGGTCTGCGCGTGCTGTTCACGCTGCTGCCCATCCTGAGCTGCGGCTTCCTTGCCTGGGGCTCGATGCTGCGGCTCGCACTGGTCACCCGCAAGACCCGCGACTGGGTCCTGATGGTCGTCACCTGCGTCCTGTCCGTCTTCTGGTTCGTGCTGTTCGGCCTCGACCCGACGCCCGACACCACCGGCTGGCAGAGCGACACGGGGGGCTTCGGCACGCTCCTCACCGGCCTGGCGATCTGCGTGTACTTCCTCGTCGCGGACATCAAGCACCACGAGACGGTCCGGGCGGGTGGGCCGGCGCAGTGGTACCCGTCGCAGCCCGCGCCCTACGCCCACCCGCAGCAGGCCGCGCCCGCCTACGGGTACCCGCCCGCCCAGGCCCCCACCGTGCACTCCACCCCGACGCCGGCGGCGACCCCCACCCCGGCTCCGCCGCAGGTGCCGCCGCAGGCGACCCCGCCGCCGCGCATCGGGCAGGTCCGCGCCGAACTCGACGAGCTCAGCGAACTCCTGCGCAAGCAGACCCCGCCGCCGGGCGGCCCCCGCCAGGACCCGAACCAGACCGCCTTCCAGGATCCGAATCAGTGACCGACCGGCTCATCGGCGACCGCTACCAGCTTGCGACCGTCCTCGGCCAGGGCGGCATGGGCCAGGTCTGGACCGCGTACGACCGGCGCCTCGACCGCCGGGTCGCCGTCAAACTGCTGCGCCCCGACAAGGTCGCCGGCCCCGGCACGGTCGCCGAGGAACTGCGCCGCCGCTTCGTGCGCGAGTGCCGTGTCACGGCGCAGGTGGACCACCCCGGCCTGGTCACCGTGCACGACGCCGGCAACGACGGCGACGAGCTCTACCTCGTCATGGGCTACGTCGAGGGCGCCGACCTCGCCGACCACCTCGCCGAGCACGACCCGTACCCCTGGCAGTGGGCGGTCGCGGTCGTCGCGCAGCTGTGCGCGGTGCTCTCGGCCGTGCACGCGGTGCCGATCGTGCACCGCGACCTGAAGCCCCGCAACGTGATGATCCGCCCCGACGGCACCGTCCTGGTCCTGGACCTCGGCGTGGCCTCGGTGATGGACACCGACACCACCCGCCTCACCAGCACCGGTTCACCCATCGGCAGCCCCGCGTACATGGCGCCCGAGCAGGCCATGGGCGGTGCGGTCGGCCCGTACACCGACCTCTACGCCCTCGGCGTGCTCCTGTACGAACTCCTCAGCGGCAACGTTCCCTTCGCCGGGTCCACCGCCCTCGGCGTCCTGCACCGCCACCTTTACGAGCCCCCGGTCCCGGTCCGCAAGCTGCGCCCGGAGGTCCCGCCGGAGCTGGAGAAGCTCCTGCTGCACCTCCTCGCCAAGGACCCGCAGGACCGGCCCTCCTCCGCGCAGGAGGTCTACGAGGCCCTCGCCCCGCTGCTGCCCGCCCGCGGCAGTCGTCCCCCGGCCGGCCCGCTCGACCCGACCCGGCCCTTCCTGCGCCCGCAGGCCCCCTGGCCGGACCGGGCCGCGGTCGTCCCTCCGCGGCCGAGCACCCCGCCGTCGCCCCCGAAGGCGGACGTCCCGGGCGCCGTGGACGAGGCTCGCAAGCTCCTGGACCAGGGGCGGCTCACCCAGGCCGTGGACATCCTCGGCGGGATCCTCCCGGCCGCGGCCGCCGAGCACGGGGAACACTCCCCGGTGGTGCGCTCCCTGCGCAAGCAGTACGCCGCCACGCTGATGGACGACGGCCAGTACCGCCGCGCCCTGCCCGAACTGCGCCGCCTCGCCGACGAGTTCCCGGCCGGCGACCCCCAGGCCCTGCGCTTCCGGTACGACGCGGCCCAGTGCCTGGAGCAACTCGGCGAACCGGCCGCGGCCCTGGCGGAGTACCGCGCGCTGCTCCCGCTCTTCGAGAACCACTACGCGAACCCGGACCCGGGCCTGCCCCTGGAGGTCCGCCGCCGGATCGGGCACCTGCAGCTCTCCCTCGGCGACCGGCAGGCGGCCCACGACACCCTGGCCCGCCTGCTGTTCGACGCGGAACGCCTGCACGGCCCGGCCCACCCCTTCCCGGTCGAGATACGCCGCACCCTGCACTGGCTGGCTCAGGTCCGCTGACACCACCGGCCCGGCCGGATCCGCCGGCCCTGACGCCGCCTGAGCGCCAGGCCGGCCAGGACCATGAGGGCGGCCCCCGCCGCCAGCGTGCCCGGGATGAGGCCCGGCGGGCGGAAACTGCAGGCCAGGGTGGTGGTGCGACCGTCCAGGGGGAGGGCGACCAGGCCCAGGTGGGCTCCGGCCGGGCGGCCGTTGCAGGTCCAGCCGGCGATCGCGGGGACGGACAGGACCGCCGTGCCCGTGGCCCCTTCGGGCAGGTCGGCCCGGATCCGCGAGGAGCCGACGCGCACGGAGGTCGCGGCCGAGGCTCGCAGGGCGGCGACCGCGGTGCCGAGCCGGGCGCGGTCCAGGCAGGCCAGGGTCCACCGCGGGGGCGGGGCCGCGTCGAAGACCAGGGCCGAGGTGGGCCCGCGGGAGACGCCCATCGGCTGCAGGGCCGCCCGGTTGCGGGGCGCGCTGCCGTTCAGGCGGAAGGCGGGGCCGTCCGCGAGGCGGGCCGTCGCGTTGTACTCCGGGGCCCACAGGTAGGCCTCCGTGCCCGCGCGGCAGACCCCGGGCGCGAGCGGGTCCTCGTACACCCGCGCGCCCAGCAGCAGTTCCTGGTTGGCGAAGGGGGACTCGCCGTAGGGGCCAGGGGCGCCGGGCGGGCGGGTCGTCACCAGCGGGGGGACCTCCGCGCGGCGGACCGTGCCGTCGGGCTGGAGGCGCGCGCCGACCGCGAAGAGGGCGTCCGTCACCGGGTTGTCGATGCTCTGGACGTTGCGCCCGCGTGAGGTCCAGCCTGCGCCGAGCGCGACCATCGTGTGCGTGAACACCGCCGGGGTGTGGCTGCTGTAGTACGAGCCGCCCTCCCCGCCCAGCAGCAGCGGATCGTTGCCCGTCAGGGCGGGACGGCTCGGATCGGTCCGGTACGCCGGCCAGCCCCCGGCCCCCGCCAGCGCCTCGGCGCGCGCGGTGTGGTCCGGTCCCCAGGACGGGTAGTCGTCGAGGCCGCCCAGCTTGCCCCGGTGCCCGTAGGCGGTGGTCGCCGCCGCCTGGGCCACCAGCACCGCCGCCAGCAGCCCGGCCGCCGGGAGTGCCGCCCGGCGGTGGCGCACCGCCCACCAGCCCGCGCCCGCCAGCACCAGCCCGCCGCCGAACAGCACGCAACCCTGGGCCGTCACCAGCGTGCTCCCGCGCGCCCACAGCGCGGCGGCCGCCAGAAGGCCCGCCCCCGCCGCCAGCGCCGGCGGCCGTGGCGGGCCCGCCGCCAGCCCGGTCCAGGCGGCGATCACGGCGATCCCGGCCAGGACGAAGGTCTGCCGGTAGGGGCTTCCGTTCGGGGTCGCGAAGAGGTGCCAGGCCAGGTGGGTCGGAGCCCACTGGAGGGAGAGGGCCACGGCCGCCGTCAGCCCCGCCCACCACAGCCGGGTGCGCACCGGCGCCGCCCGGTGGAAGGGCAGCGCGGCCACCAGCAGCAGCGTCCCGGTGCCCACGAAGACGGCGGGGGAGGAGAAGGAGTACGTCCCCGGCAGCAGCCGCGCGAAGAAGTCCGCCCACGACACCGGCCGGAACTCCTTGACCCACCCCGGGTACGCCTGCCCCGAGCTGAGGAACAGCGGAACCAGCACGGGCGCCGCGAGCGCGATCCCCGGCAGGGTGGTCCCCGCCGCCCGCACGAGCACCGCCGCCCGGGCCCGGACCCCCTCCCGGGTCAGCACCACCCGGACCAGCAGCACCAGCGCCGCACCCAGCGTGGCCATGTAGGCGGTGTAGAAGTTCGCCGTCCAGCACACGGCGACGACCAGCGGGGCGAGCAGCATCCGCCGCCCGCGCAGGGCCCATTCGCCGGTCAGGCACAGCAGGGGGAAGGCGATCAGTCCGTCCAGCCACATCGGGTTGTACGAGGCCTCGATCACCGACCATCCGCACAGCGCGTACGAGGCTCCGAGGAGCCCGGCAGCCCACCAGGGCCCGCGGCGCTGCGTGCGCAGCAGCCAGGCCGTCGCGGCCGCCGCGGCCGCCGTCTTGAGCACCGTGACGACGTACACCGCGAGGTCGATGTCCGCGCGTGGGAAGAGCCCGACGAGCACCGCGAAGGGGCTGGCCAGGTAGGTGCCCAGGTCGGGCAGGAAGCTCGTGCCGTACCCGGACCGCCAGTTGAACAGCAGGCCGCCCTCCGCCCGGCCGTGCAGCAGGTCCCACAGGTGCGCGTGGAAGGGCACGAACTGATTGCCGAGGTCGTTGACGCCGCGGTGGCGCGATCCGTACGGGAAGACGCGGGCGGCAGCGTCGCCGGCGCACACGGCCACCGCCGTGAGCAGGGCGGCGAGGGCCGAGCCCCGCAGGCTCCGGCGGCGCGGCGATCGCTGTCTTGCGCTGCGGGGCGAGGGACGGGGTGCGCTGCGCGGCGATCGGTGCGGTGTGCTGCGCGGCGAGGTGCGCGGTGCGCGGTGCGGTGTCGGCATGGTGGGCCGACCCTGGCACCACCGGGTGACCGGAGGGTGGCCTGCGCATGACCGTCCGCCGGTCCGGTCGGCGCCCGGGCCACCGGGTCCCCAGTACGGGTGACGGGTGGCGCGGCGGGCACGCCGGGACGGGGGCACTCGCCTATGAACGGGCGTGTTCAGTCCGCGCGCGAATCGTTGGTCGAACCGGTGGCTCGCATCCCCCCGACTGCATACCATCGATCACCGCACGGCCCCTTTGTGCACCGACGCACAATCTCCCGGCCCTGGAGGCTCCTTTGCACCGTCGCACAGCGCTCTCCGTCTCCACCGCCCTGCTCCTGGCGGCGCCCCTGCTGTCCGCCTGCTCGGGCGAGGCACGTCCCGGCACCGCGGCCGTCGTCGGCGGCGAACGGATCACCACCTCCGCGCTCCAGGCCCAGGTGAACGACGTCCGCGCCGCACAGAACCGTGCCGGCCAGGCCGCCGCCGAACTCATCGCGAGCACCCCCAACCTGGAGCGTCAGAAGCTCGACTCGATCCTCCAGAGCCGGATCATCGACGAGATGGCCGAGACCGCCGGGCTCACCGCCTCCCAGAAGGACATCGAGGTCGAGCGCAAGGCGTACGTCGACGAGAACGGCGGAGCCGAGCAGTTCGAGGCGCTGCTCCTGCACAAGGGCGCGATGGCCCCCGGCCAGGTCGACCGTTTCCTGCGGGACCGGGTGCTCCTGACCAAGCTGTCCGCCAAGTACGGCAACGGGAAGCTCGAGGAGCCCGCCCGGGCCGCCGTGCAGGCCCTGCACATCGAGGTCAACCCGCGCTACGGAGCCTGGGACGCCAAGCAGATCAAGCTCGGCGTCGGGGAGACCCCCTGGATCACCCAGCGGACCCGTCCCGAGCAGGCCCCCGCCGGAGCCTGACACCGCCGGCCGGAGGTAGGTTCGGAGGGTGACCGACCACTCCGAGCCCACCGCCGCCGAGCCCACGGGCCGCATCGTCCTGCTGACCACCAGCCACCGGGTGGCCCCCGGCGTGCTGTCCTGGCCGGCGTGGCAGACCCTCCACGCCGCGGACCGGGTGCTGTGCGCCGATCCCGGCCACCCGCAGCTGCCGTACCTGCGGGAGGCGGGCATCGAGGTCACGCACGGGAGCCCGGACGCGCACGAGCTGGTCGAGGCCTGCGCGGGCGGCCGCACGGTGGTGGTGCTCCCGGGCGGCGAGGGCGACCAGCGGCTCACCGACGGGCTGGCCCGCCTGGCCGGCTCCGGCCGGGTCTCCATGCCCGACCTGGAACTGCTGCCCGGCTCCTACGACCTGCCGGGCGCGCGCCTGCTCGACCTGGTCCAGGTGATGGACCGGGTCCGGCGCGAGTGCCCGTGGACCTCGCAGCAGACCCACGAGGGTCTGGCCAAGTACGCGATCGAGGAGGCGTACGAGCTGGTCGAGGCCATCGAGAACGGGGACCGGGACGAGCTGCGCGAGGAGCTCGGCGACGTGCTGCTGCAGGTGGTCTTCCACGCGCGGATCGCCGAGGAGGCCGGCGGGGACGGTGAGGACGGCCAGGACGGCGACGAGGCGTTCTCCATCGACGACGTGGCCGGGGCCCTGGTCGAGAAGCTGATCCACCGGCACCCGCACGTCTTCGGCGACGCGAAGGCCGAGACCCCGGAGGACGTCCACGCGCACTGGCAGCGCACCAAGGCGGTCGAGAAGCAGCGGGAGTCGGTCACCGACGGGGTCCCGGTGGGCCAGCCCGGTCTGGCGCTCGCGGCCAAGCTCGCGGGCCGGGTCCGTACGGGCGGTGTGGACGTCGAGCTGCCCCGCGGGGAGGGCGTCGGATACGAGCTGCTGGAACTGGCGGCGCGCGCCGAGGCGGCGGGGATCGACCCCGAGACCGCGCTGCGCGCGGCGGCCCGCGTCTACCGGGACGCGATCCGGGCCGCGGAGGGCGTCGGCGGTCCGGGGAAGTAGGCCCCCGGCCCCAGCAGCGGGTGTGCGGGTTACTTCTCCCAGTCCTGCCTCGGCGCGCGGGCCGACGGGTCGTACCAGTGCGGCGACGGCCGGTCCAGGAACCACTCGCCGAAGCCCAGCGGCCGGCCTGCGGGTCCGTGGCCGGTCCCGCTGCCCGGTACGGAGTCGTGGAAGAGGCGGCCGGGGCGGGCGCCCAGTTCCGCCAGGAGGGCGGCGGTCTCGTCGATGAACTGCGGCGGCCCGCTGAGGTAGACGTCCTGGTCCGGCCACATGCCGCGGTGGCCGAGCGCGGTCGCGAGCCGGTCGGTGGCCTGGTTGCGGTGCCGCCCGGGGGCGGGCGTGATGTAGGTGACGCCGAGCCAGCCGCAGGAGGCGGCGTACGCGTCGATGAGCGGCCGGTCGTACAGGTGCGCCCCGTCCCGGGCCACCACGAAGAGGCGTACGTCCTGGTCGGGAGGGTGCTCCGCGAGGTCCTCCAGCATGGCCCGGATCGGCGCCCAGCCGGTGCCGGCCGCGATGAGGCTGGCCGGGCGGTCCTCGCGACGGAAGGTCAGCTGCCCGCCGGCCGCGCCGAGTCGCAGGACGTCGCCCGGCCGTGTCTCGCGGACCAGGGTGGTGCTGAGCCGCCCCCGCTCGATCCGGCTGACGTGGAGGTCGAGGGAGCCGTCGGCGCGCGGGGCGTTGCCGATGGAGTAGGTGCGCCAGGTCCTCGGGACCCGCTCGCTGCTCACGCTCGCGTACTGGCCGGGGACATAGGGGAAGGGGATGCGGGGACGCAGGGTCAGGACGGCGATGTCCTGTCCGTACTGGAGGTGGCGTACGACCTCCGCGTCCCACCACGGCGGGTCCTTGCTCGCGTCGGCGCCGGCCGTCATCGCGTCGGCGATCACCTGGTAGGCCTCCGTCCAGGCCTTCTCCACCCGCGGGGTCCAGGCCGCGCCCGAGGTCTCGGCGAGCGCGGCGAGCAGGCTGGCACCCACGGCGGCGTAGTGATCGGGGCCGACCAGGAACTTGCGGTGGTCTCGCCCCAGGTCACGCAGATAGGGGCCGGCTGTCCCGTCGTCCAGATGGGCGATCACGTGGGTGAGCGCGGCGAAGAGCCGGTCCCGTTGGCGCTCCATGTCCTCGTGGGAGGCCGGGAAGAGGTCGCGCATTCTGGGGTTGTGCCAGAAGAGGTGGGAGTAGAAGAACTTGACCGCGTGCTCGGCCCGTCTCTCCACCACCGCGAAACTGCTTCTCAAGATCCTCACATCCACAAGACCGAAAGTAGGAATGTCGGAGAAGGTGAGGTCAAGGGATGGCCGATCTGCGGACAGCCGCGACGAAAGGGTCATAGGGGATGGCGGTTCGGCGCCGGGATACGGTCTTCGGGTGCATGAGCAGACCCCCGCAACCCCCGCCGACACTCCTTCCACCGAGGGCCCGACCCTCTTCGACTGGGAGTTCGCGACCGACCCGTACCCGGCCTACGCATGGCTGCGCGAGCACTCCCCGGTGCACCGCACCAGGCTCCCCAGCGGGGTCGAGGCCTGGCTGGTCACCCGCTACGCCGACGCCCGCCAGGCCCTCGCCGACCAGCGGCTCAGCAAGAATCCGGCGCACCACGCGGAGCCCGCGCACGCCAAGGGCAAGACCGGGATCCCGGGGGAGCGCAAGGCGGAGCTGATGACGCATCTGCTCAACATCGACCCGCCGGACCACACCCGGCTGCGGCGGCTGGTGTCCAAGGCGTTCACCCCGCGCCGCGTCGCCGAGTTCGCCCCGCGTGTGCAGGCGCTCACCGACCACCTGATCGACAAGATCGTCGAAAAGCCGGGGATCGCCGGGAAGGGAGAGGCGGACCTCATCCACGAGTTCGCCTTCCCGCTCCCCATCTACGCCATCTGCGAGATGCTCGGCGTACCGCGTGAGGACCAGGACGACTTCCGCGACTGGGCCGGCATGATGATCCGCCACGGCGGCGGTCCACGCGGCGGGGTCGCCCGGTCGGTCAAGCAGATGCGCACCTACCTCGGCGAGCTCATCCACCGCAAAAGGGATGATCTGGGCGACGACCTGATTTCCGATCTGATCCGGGCGAGCGACCACGGCGACCACCTGACGGAGGCCGAGGCCACTGCCATGGCTTTCATCCTGCTTTTCGCCGGTTTCGAAACCACCGTGAACCTCATCGGCAACGGGGTCCACTCCCTCTTCATGAACCCGGACCAGCGCGAGCGCCTCCAGCGCTCCCTCGCCGCAGGCGAGAGCGGACTGCTGGCCACCGGCGTCGAGGAACTGCTGCGCTACGACGGCCCCGTGGAGCTGGCGACCTGGCGGTTCGCCACCGAGCCGCTGACCCTCGGCGGCCGGCGGATCGAGGCCGGCGACCCGGTCCTGGTCGTCCTCGCGGCCGCCGACCGGGACCCCGAGCGGTTCGCCGAGCCGGACACCCTCGACCTCTCCAGGACCGACAACCAGCACCTCGGGTACGGGCACGGCATCCACTACTGCCTGGGCGCCCCGCTCGCACGACTTGAGGGGCAGACCGCGCTCGCGACTTTGCTGACGCGTCTGCCAGATCTGGAACTTGCCGTTCCACCCGAAGACCTGCGCTGGCGCGGCGGGTTGATCATGCGTGGCCTGCGCACCCTTCCCGTGCGCTTCACAGCTTGAAACATTTCAGGGCCTCCTGATTAGCAGTCAGTTTCCGGTCGAACTTGTGACAATCGTTCGAAGGCCGCTAGGTTCTGCCGTTACCCCGCTGTTATGCGAAAGGTGCACCTTCATGCGTTCCGGGAACGGCCGCCACAGACGCCCCCGCCAGGTCCCCGCGCTGGTAGTCGCAGCCGGAGTCACTGGCTCCGCGCTGGCATTGCCCCTGCTAGCCGCCACCAATGCCACCGCCGCCGACACCTCCACGTGGGACAAGGTCGCCGAGTGCGAGAGCGGCGGCTCCTGGAGTGCCAACTTCGGCAGTGGCGCGTACGGCGGGCTCCAGTTCACCCAGGAGCAGTGGCAGAGCGCCGGCGGTCTCGACTTCGCCGAGCGGCCCGACCTGGCGAGCCGGTCCCAGCAGATCGCCGTCGCCGAGCGGGTGCTGGCCTCGCAGGGGCCGCAGGCGTGGCCGCTGTGTGCGGCCGCGGCCGGTCTGGACCGGCAGGGCCCCGCCGCACAGGTGGACCCCGGCCTGCCCGGTGGAACGACCGCGATCGGCCCCACGCCGTCGCGCCCCGACGACCATGTGCCGTCCACCGGCGGCGGCAAGCCGTCCACGGACTACGGGTCTCCCACCCCGGCGGCCCCGAGGCCCTCCGACACCCCCTACCTGATCCCCGACGCCCCGTCGGTCGGCCTGCCCGTCATGCCCGCCCCGGACGTCCCCACGACGCCGCCCGCCGTCCCGACCCTCCCGGGCGACCCGGGCACGACCCCGGTGACCCCCGGCGACCCGACGACTCCGACCCTCCCGGCGGACCCGACCGGGCCCACGGCGCCGCCCGCGACCCCGGGGCTGCCCCCGGTCGACCCGACGGCCCCTGCGGACCCGGCAGCCACTCCCGCCGAGGGCAGCGGCAAGCACCGCGGTGCTCCCGCCCCCGAGGCGCTCGGCGTAACTGATGGCGCGTCGGACCCCACGTACACGGTCAAGGAGGGCGACAGCCTGGCCACCATCGCGTCTGCCAAGGGCGTCAAGGGCGGCTGGAACGGGCTCTACCAGGCCAACGAGCAGGTCATCGGCGAGGATGCCGATCTGATCAAGCCCGGTCAGAATCTGGATCTAACCGTGTAACAAGGACACTTCGGGCATCCGGAAAGGGCTGATTGTCGGATTTCCGTAAGTGAGACATGTGTCTCTTCCGGTCAACTGGCGTGTCCTGCCCCGGGGCTTCCGCAAACCCCGTCCTCACCTGCGCAAACACCCTTGAGGGGAGCGCAAGTAGGGGCCGTTTCTCCCCGATGTTCCTCGTTGAACATCGGGGAGGGACCTGTCTACCTTCTGAATCGCCCGCCACCGCGGGCTCCTTCGACCGCATCGCCGAATCCTGCCGGCGGCCGGAGGGAACAGTCGTCGCGTCAAGCGCCGAAGGCAGGAGCGGGGGAACCAAGGTAGGCGCCGGGAGCGGCCGTTGAGAGACGGTCACGCCACCGGCTAGGGGTTAAGACGTGCGCTAGGTCGCACGGCCGGGCAACTCACTCGCCCGAACCCGACAGCTCACCTCGTAGGCGTCGGTGAGGAGAATCTCCATGCTGCTTTCCGGCAAGGGCAAGCACCGCCGCGGTTCCAAGGCCGTTCGCATCGTCACGCTCGCCGGTGTCGCCGGTGTGGCGGTCGCTGCCCCCCTGATGGCCGCGGGCACCGCCAGCGCCGCCACCGCGTCCGAGTGGGACAAGGTCGCCCAGTGCGAGTCCGGTGGCAACTGGGCCATCAACACGGGCAACGGCTACTACGGCGGCCTGCAGTTCTCGTCCTCCACGTGGGCTGCGTTCGGTGGCAAGTCCTACGCCCCGCAGGCCAACCAGGCCTCGAAGTCCCAGCAGATAGCCGTCGCGGAGAAGGTCCTCAAGGGCCAGGGCAAGGGTGCCTGGCCGCACTGCGGCAAGGGCCTGTCGAACTCCTCGTACACCGGTGGCGGCGCCGACACCACGACGCCGACCAAGCCGAAGAAGACCGAGCCGAAGAAGACCGAGACCAAGGTCGCGCCGAAGAAGGAGACCAAGCGCCCCGAGGCTCCGGTCACCCGCTCCGAGCGCACCGAGGCCCCGGTCGCGCCGAAGACCGGCAACGGCTCGTACGAGGTCAAGTCCGGTGACACCCTGGGCACCATCGCCGAGGCCAACGGCGTCAAGGGCGGCTGGGAGAAGCTCTTCGAGCTGAACAAGGACATCGTCTCCGACGCCGACCTGATCTACCCGGGTCAGAAGCTGAAGCTCAGCTGACCACTGCGGCCATAGCCGCAGAAACATGTACAACACACAGCATTCCCACCGCCCGGCGCGTCGTCCCCTCACGCGCCGGGCGGTGGTGTGTGCACCGGCCGAGAGTCGGTGATCAAGGGATCTATGTCCCGGAAGAGGGGTATTCGGTCCCTTTTTCGTCCCAGGGGCCGGGCGGTCGGCCGGTCGAGTGCCCGGATCCGGTTAGGCTCTAGGCGGCAAGGCCATCCCACGGCCTGACACGCCACCGCACACCCAGCGTCACATCCCAGAAGGAGATGCTCGTGCCGTCCATCGACGTCGTCGTAGCCCGGGAAATCCTGGACTCCCGAGGCAACCCCACGGTCGAGGTCGAGGTGGGCCTCGACGATGGCAGCACCGGCCGTGCTGCAGTTCCGTCCGGCGCCTCCACCGGTGCATTCGAGGCCATCGAGCTCCGTGACGGTGACCCCAACCGTTACTTCGGCAAGGGTGTCGAGAAGGCCGTCCTCGCCGTCATCGAGCAGATCGGGCCGGAGCTCGTCGGCTACGACGCCACCGAGCAGCGCCTGATCGACCAGGCCATGTTCGACCTGGACGCCACCGACAACAAGGGCTCGCTCGGCGCCAACGCCATCCTCGGCGTTTCCCTCGCCGTCGCGCACGCCGCGTCCGAGGCCTCGGACCTTCCGCTCTTCCGCTACCTCGGCGGTCCGAACGCGCACCTGCTGCCCGTTCCGATGATGAACATCCTCAACGGTGGGTCGCACGCCGACTCCAACGTGGACATCCAGGAGTTCATGATCGCCCCGATCGGCGCGGAGTCCTTCTCCGAGGCGCTGCGTTGGGGTGCCGAGGTCTACCACACCCTCAAGAAGGTCCTGCACACCAAGGGCCTCTCCACCGGGCTGGGCGACGAGGGCGGCTTCGCCCCGAACCTGGAGTCCAACCGCGCCGCGCTCGACCTCATCGTCGAGGCCATCAAGCAGGCCGGCTACACCCCGGGCAAGGACATCGCGCTCGCGCTGGACGTCGCCGCGTCCGAGTTCTACAAGGACGGCAAGTACGAGTTCGAGGGCCAGTCCCGCTCGGCCGCCGAGATGACCGAGTACTACGAGGAGCTCGTCTCCGCGTACCCGATGGTCTCCATCGAGGACCCGCTGTACGAGGACGACTGGGCCGGCTGGAAGACCCTCACCGACAAGCTGGGCTCCAAGGTCCAGATCGTCGGCGACGACCTCTTCGTCACCAACCCGGAGCGTCTGGCCCGCGGTATCGAGGAGGGCTCCGCGAACGCCCTGCTCGTGAAGGTGAACCAGATCGGTTCGCTGACCGAGACGCTGGACGCCGTCGAGATGGCCCAGCGCAACGGCTTCAAGTGCATGATGTCGCACCGTTCCGGTGAGACCGAGGACGTCACCATCGCCGACCTCGCCGTCGCCGTGAACTGCGGTCAGATCAAGACCGGCGCCCCGGCCCGTTCGGACCGCGTCGCCAAGTACAACCAGCTGCTGCGCATCGAGGAGATCCTCGACGACGCCGCGGTGTACGCGGGCCGCTCCGCCTTCCCGCGCTTCAAGGGCTGATCACCCTCGGGCCGAGCCGTGCCTGACGGCTGCGCCTAGCCTCCGTACGTCCCCGCACTCGGTCCCGTACCGTGTGCGGGGACGTATTGCGTAGTGCGTACATAGGGGAGGCGGATCAATGGCCGGAAACCGGGATCGGTTCTCCACCTTCTCCACCGCGACCAGGCTCAAGCAGCTCGGCGAGCGGACCGCCGCCCACGTCTACCGCTCGCAGTCGCGGCGCCAGGTCCGCCGCAGCCGGCTCACGGGCCGGGCGGCGCTGCTGGTGCTCGTCCTCTGTACCCTGGTCGTCGCCCTCGCGTATCCGATGCGCCAGTACGTCTCCCAGCGCTCGGAGATCGCGGAGCAGCAGCGGGCCGCAGCGGCCGCGCGGGACCGCCTGGAGCGGCTTCGCGACGAGAAGGCCCGCTGGCAGGACGACGCGTACGCGGAGCAGCAGGCGCGCAAGCACCTGCACTTCCTGCGACCGGGGGAGATCGGCTACATCATGGGCGACGCGGGGTCCCGCCCCCCGGAACCGCACCGGACCGGCCAGGCCGGCTCCGACCGGCCCTGGTACTCCAACGTCTGGGACGGCGTCGACAAGGCCGACCGTCCCGGCGACTGAACCCCACACCGCAGTACCCATCCACGAGAACGAAGAGACTTCCTCCAGGCATGCAGACGCCCCCGCCCCAGACCGACCGGACCGAGCCGACCGACGCGGACATCGAGGCGTTCGAGCAGCAGCTCGGCCGCCCGCCGCGCGGGCTGCGCGCCATCGCGCACCGCTGCCCCTGCGGGCAGCCGGACGTGGTGGAGACCGCCCCGCGGCTCCCCGACGGCACCCCCTTCCCCACGCTGTACTACCTGACGTGTCCGCGCGCGGCCTCCGCGATCGGCACGCTGGAGGCCAACGGCGTGATGAAGGAGATGCAGGCCCGGCTCGCCGAGGACCCTGAACTCGCCGCGGCCTACCAGGCCGCGCACGAGGACTACATCCGGCGCCGCGACGCCATCGAGGTGCTCCAGGGCTTCCCGAGCGCCGGCGGCATGCCGGACCGGGTGAAGTGCCTGCACGTGCTGGTCGGCCACTCCCTGGCCGCCGGCCCCGGCGTGAACCCGTTCGGCGACGAGGCGCTGGCGATGCTGCCGGAGTGGTGGGCCAAGGGTGCCTGCGTCACCCCGTGCGGGACGAAGACGGACGACGAGGAGCCGGAGGCGTGACCCGGGTCGCGGCCATCGACTGCGGTACGAACTCCATCCGGCTCCTTGTGGCGGACTGCGATCCTGCCACGGGCGAGCTGACCGACCTGGACCGCCGGATGATCATCGTCCGGCTGGGCCAGGGCGTGGACAAGACGGGGCGCCTGGCCCCGGAGGCGCTGGAGCGCACCTTCGCCGCCTGCCGCGAGTACGCGGCGGTCATCGAGGAGCACGGCGCGCAGCGGGTGCGCTTCGTGGCGACCTCCGCCTCCCGGGACGCCGAGAACCGGGAGGACTTCGTCCGGGGTGTGCTGGAGATCCTGGGCGTCGAGCCCGAGGTGATCTCCGGTGACCTGGAGGCGGAGTTCTCCTTCACCGGCGCCACCAAGGAGCTCACGGCGCACGAACACCTGGAGCGGCCGTTCCTGGTGGTGGACATCGGCGGCGGCTCGACCGAGTTCGTCGTCGGCGAGGAGCACGCACGGGCCGCACGCTCCGTGGACGTGGGCTGCGTCCGCATGACCGAGCGTCACCTGGTGGTCGACGGGGTCGTCACCGACCCGCCGACGCAGGCGCAGATCGCCGCGATACGGGCCGACGTCGAGGCGGCGCTGGATCTTGCCGCCGAGACCGTGCCGCTGGCCGAGGCGCGGACGCTGGTGGGCCTGGCGGGCTCGGTGACCACGGTCGCCGCGATCGCGCTCGGGCTGACGGAGTACGACTGGTCCGCCATCCACCACGCCCGGATCTCCTACGAGCAGGTCCGCGCGATCAGCGAGCGGATGCTGACGGCGACGCACGCCGAGCGTGCGGCTATCCCCGTGATGCACCCGGGCCGGGTGGACGTGATCGGCGCCGGCGCACTGGTGCTGCTGGCGATCATGGAACGCATCGGGGCGTCGGAGGTCGTCGTCTCGGAGCACGACATCCTGGACGGCATCGCGATCAGGACCGCAGAAGAGGTCGAGGCCGACAAGAGGCGGGTTTGACCTGCCGGATCGCTCAACGACGGTGCTCCGGTCGGCTGACCGGAGCACCGTCGTCGTGCCGGACTCAGGACGTCGAGGCGGACCAGGGCAGGACCTGACCTGCGGACACGCTGACCGACGGCTCCCCCGGTGATCATGTGCGGGGGCGCCGCCGTTCTCAGTCCTCCAGCCGGACGGGCATCAGCAGCGAGAAGGCGTCGTCGTCCTCGGGCCGGCGGATCGCCAGGGGCGCCGTGGGGGCGCCGAGCTCCAGGATCAGCCGGTCCCGGGCTCCGGCCGCGAGGGCCTGTAGCAGAAACGCACGATTCACGGCGATGTCGCCCCGGCCACCGACTCCGGCTCCGGCTCCGGCTGGGGGTGCGGCGCCGATCCCGTCGCGGATCTCATCCCCGGCCCGGCCTGCGTCCCCGCAGACGGACAGCGTGCCGTCGTCCGTCACCCTGAGCACGCTGACCTCGCAGGCCACACCCTCCGGCCCGCGCTCGTCGGTGCGGACCGGTCCCGTCTCCACGGCCTTCCGGAAGGCCGGCACATCGACGAGGACGCGGCGTCCCGCCGGCAGGCCGACGAGGCGGCGGTAATCGGGGAACGCGTGGTCGAGGCACGGACCGGCCGCCTGGCGGTCCCCCGCGTCGAGCCTCACGCGGGCCCCGTCCAGGGTGAGCGCGACGGAGATGTCCTCACACAGCAGTGCCCGCATCGCGTCGGCGAGCGGTGCGGGCACGACGGCCTGCACCCGGGGCCCGGCATAGGCGCCGGTGCGGGCCTGTGCGACGGCCAACCGGTACCGGTCCGTGGCCACGACGCGCAGTGCCCCGCCCTCGACGTCGAACAGGACACCGCCGAGCATCGGGAGTTCCGGGTCGGTGCTGACGGCGAACCGGACCGCGTCCAGCGAGGCGGCCAACTCCGGCGCGGACACGGTGAGGCGGGCGGTGGCGGTGCGGGCCGCAGGCATGGGGTTCTCCCGGTGTTCGAGTAGGGCTCGGACCGTGGAGAACTCGCTGCGGGCGTCGGACAGCCCCCGTTCGAGACGGCGCAGATGCGCCTGGAGCAGGGTGCGGACCAGGTCGGTGTCCGCGCCGGACCAGCCGGCCAGCACCAGCCGGATGTCCGCCAGCGGCATGCCGGCCCGGCGCAACCGAGCCAGCAGCCGGGACTCGGCGACCTGGTCGGGGCCGTACCAGCGATAGCCGGTCAGCGGATCCACCCGTACCGGGACCAGCACGCCGGCGCCGTCGTAGAACCGCAGGGCACTCACACTCAGTCCGCTGTCGCGGGCCATCTCACCGATACTGCGCATCTCGCTCTCCACACCCGAACCCTGTGCCCTCCACCAGGTCGAGGGTCAACCCGGGCCGTTTTCGGCGCCGGGCCGCCCCTCGGTCAGGACCGTCTCCACCCTCTGAATCGTTCGCGTACGAGCAGGACTTCAGAGGAAATGCGGGACGGAACCGTCCCGTCTACACCGGAAAGGCCGTCGAGAGGGCTCCGTGGGGAGTCTCCGGGACGGTGATCCACACGAACTTCGTGAAGTTCTTCACAAGGAAAAAGAGCCCAGCGGGTCAAGGAAGTGGCTCTTTGAGCCTCTCCGGGGTCCCCGAGGTCCGTCTCGGTGCCCGTTCGTGCGATCGGCGGACGCCGCCGACTCGCTCTCGGAGGTAGGGACGAAAGCCTGTGGTCCAGTCCGCTTGAGGCCTTGCAGGCCAGTTCAGGACGGGTGCACAACGACTCCCGTTACACCCTGGTTCCCGTTCGGCGCCATGACGTCCGTCACGTGGGCGGCGGAGTGTAGCAGAGGGGCTCCGACTCCTTGTGAAGGGGCTCACGAGCGACACCCCTTTGGGTGCTGGATACTCGTTCCATGAGCACCACGGAGCGTCCCAGGATCCTCGTTGTAGGAGGTGGGTACGTAGGCCTGTACGCAGCCAAGCGCATCATGAAGAAGATGCGTTACGGCGAGGCGACCGTCACGGTCGTCGACCCGCGCTCGTACATGACCTACCAGCCCTTCCTCCCTGAAGTGGCCGCAGGCAGCATCTCGCCTCGGCACGTCGTCGTCCCGCTGCGACGCGTGCTGCCCAAGGCAGAGGTTCTCACCGGCCGGGTCACCAGCATCGACCAGGACCGCAAGGTCGCCGTCGTCACGCCGCTGGTCGGCGAGGCGTACGAGCTGCCCTTCGACTACCTGGTGATCGCGCTCGGCGCCGTCTCCCGCACCTTCCCGATCCCCGGCCTCGCCGAACAGGGCATCGGTATGAAGGGCGTCGAAGAGGGCATCGGCCTGCGCAACCACGTCCTCGAGCAGCTCGACAAGGCCGAGTCCACGACGGACGAGGACGTCCGCCGCAAGGCCCTCACCTTCGTCTTCGTCGGCGGCGGCTTCGCCGGTGCGGAGACCATCGGCGAGGTCGAGGACATGGCCCGCGACGCCGCGAAGTACTACTCCACGATCAAGCGCGAGGACATGCGCTTCATCCTGGTCGACGCGGCCGACAAGATCCTTCCCGAGGTCGGGCCCAAGCTCGGCACCTGGGGCAAGGAGCACCTCGAGTCCCGCGGCATCGAGATCTACCTCAACACCTCCATGGACTCCTGCGTGGACGGCCACGTGGTGCTGAAGAACGGCCTCGAGGTCGACTCCAACACCATCGTGTGGACCGCCGGCGTCAAGCCCAACCCGGTGCTGGCCCGCTACGGCCTGCCGCTGGGCCCGCGCGGCCACGTCGACGCCGAGCCGACCCTCCAGGTGAGGGGCACGGACTACATCTGGACCGCGGGCGACAACGCCCAGGTTCCCGACATGGCCGCCCGCAAGGCCGGCGTCGAGAACGCCTGGTGCCCGCCGAACGCCCAGCACGCGCTGCGCCAGGCCAAGGTCCTCGGCGACAACGTCATCTCGGGCATGCGGGGCTTCCCGCAGCACGAGTACTCGCACTCCAACAAGGGTGCGGTGGCGGGCCTCGGCCTCCACAAGGGCGTCGCGATGATCGTCATGGGCAAGATGAAGATCAAGCTCAAGGGCCGGCTCGCCTGGTACATGCACCGTGGCTACCACGGCATGGCCATGCCGACCTGGAACCGCAAGATCCGCGTCTTCGCCGACTGGACCCTCGGTATGTTCCTCAAGCGCGAGGTCGTCTCCCTCGGTGCTCTGGAGACCCCCCGCGAGGAGTTCTACGAGGCCGCCAAGCCGGCGCCGGCTCCGGCCGCCGCCGCTGCCCCGGCCGAGAAGGCCAAGGCGTCCTGACCCGGTGTGACCGGGCCGGCTGCTGAAGCCGGCCGGCACCACTGCACGACCTGTACGACCCCGAAGGGGCCGCCCGCCATCCGTGGTGCGGGCGGCCCCTTCGGCGTACCCGGCGCCCGGGATGGGTAGACCGATGGGTCGGAGCTTTTGGGAGGTGCGCCATGACGGACGCCGCGCCGCGGCTGGCCGCTGTTGCCGAGACACTGCTGGGTGCCCCGCTGCCCGTGCGCGTCCGGGCCTGGGACGGCACCGAGGCGGGCCCGCCCACCGGTCCCGTGCTCGTGATCCAGGACCGCCGCGCCGTGCGGCGGATGCTGTGGAAGCCCGGCGAGCTGGGGCTGGCCCGCGCGTGGGTGGCGGGGGAACTGACCGTCGAGGGCGACCTGTTCGCCCTGCTGGAGCAGGTGGCGGGCCTGCTGTGGGAACGGCCCGCGCGGAGCGGGCCGCTGCCGCCCGCCGGCCGGCCCGGGCCGCTCGGGGCCCTGGGCGGCCTGGCGCGCCGCGCCAAGCAGGTCCGCCCGCCCGCGCTGCCGGAGGCCGCTCGGCTGCTCCGGGAGCCCGGACACCGGGCCGCCGTACGCGAGCTGATCGCCCTCGCCGGGCCCCTGCCGCCGCCCGCGCCGCCCGCCGAGGAGGTGGCCCTGAGGGACGGTCAGCGGCACAGCAAGGGCCGCGACCGGCAGGCCGTCAGTCATCACTACGACGTCGGCAACGACTTCTACGAACTCGTGCTGGGGCCCTCGATGGTGTACTCCTGCGCCTACTGGAGCCCCGGCGCCACCCTGGAGCACGCCCAGCGCGACAAGCTCGACCTGGTCTGCCGCAAACTCGCCCTGCGGCCCGGAGACCGCCTCCTGGACGTCGGCTGCGGCTGGGGTTCCATGGCGCTGCACGCCGCCCGTGAGTACGGCGTCCGGGTCACCGGCATCACCCTCTCGGGGGAGCAGGCCGCATACGGCCGCAAACGGGTCGCCGAAGCGGGCCTGGCCGACCTCGTCGAGCTGAGGATCCAGGACTACCGGGACGTCAAGGACGGCCCCTACGACGCCATTTCCTCCATCGGGATGGCCGAACACGTCGGAGCCGACCGCTACCGGGACTACGCCCGCACCCTGCACGCCCTGCTGCGCCCCGGCGGACGGCTGCTGAACCATCAGATCGCGCGTCCTCCGGAGCCGGACGAAGAGGCCTACCGGGTGGACGAGTTCATCGACGCCTACGTCTTCCCCGACGGCGAACTGTCCCCGCTCGGCAGCACCGTCGGCGAGCTGGAGCGGGCCGGCTTCGAGGTCCGCGACGTGGAGGTGCTGCGCGAGCACTACGGGCTGACCCTGCGGGCCTGGGTGGCGCGGCTGGAGGAGCACTGGGCCGAGGCGGTCCGGCTGACCTCCCCCGGCAGGGCCCGGGTCTGGCGGCTTTACATGGCCGCCTCCGCGCTCGGCTTCGAGCGGGGCCGGCTCGGGGTCAACCAGGTCCTCGCGGTGAAGCCGGGGGCGGCCGGCGACTCGGGACTGCCGCTGCGGCTGCGCACCTGGGGCGCGTAGCGCACACGTATGCGCACAACGCGCAGGGCCCCGGGGCGTGTCGCCCCGGGGCCCTGCCGTGTCCCTGCCCGGCCCGTGGGGGCCGCTGCCGACTACTCCGTCTTGATGGCCGTCAGCATGTTCAGGCGGGCGGCGCTGCGGGCCGGCCACATGGCGGCCAGTACGCCGACCACCGCGGCCAGCAGGAGGAAGATGCCGATCCGGTCGTACGGCAGGACCAGCTCGTAGTCCGGCATGGCCTTCGCCATGGTGGTGCCGACGGCCCAGGCGAGGAAGACGCCGATGACGATGCCCAGGACCGCGCCGAAGAGCGAGATCACCACGGCCTCCAGGCGGATCATGTTCTTGACCCGGCTCCGGTCGAGACCGATCGCCCGCAGCATGCCGATCTCCTGGGTCCGCTCGAAGACGGACATCGCCAGGGTGTTGACCACGCCGAGCACCGAGATGATCAGAGCCATGCCGAGCAGGCCGTACATGACGTTCAGCATCGTGTTGATCATGCCGCCCATCTCGTTGCGCATGTCCTGCTGGGTGGCGACGGTGATGGCCGGGTTCTTGCCCAGGGCGTCGACGACCTTCTGGTGGCCGGCCTTGGACGCCCCGCCGTCGACGTTGACGTACACCTCGCGGATGTACTGCTCCTCGCTGTGCGCGCTGAGGATCTTGTCGTCGATGACGTAGGGGGAGAGCAGGCCCTCCATGTCCTTGTAGACCGCGCCGACCTTCAGGGAGCCCTTCTCCCCGTCGTCGTACTGGACCTGGAGCGTGGATCCCACGGTGAGGTTCTGCTTCTCGGCCGTCTTCTCGGCGACCGCGAGCTCGCCCTTGCCGAGGCTGTCGAGCGAACCGCTGAGGACCTCCACGTTGAGCAGCTGTCCGAGGGTGGCGGGGTTGACGCCGGAGGCCGAGCGGAAGTTCTCGCCGACCATGAAGTAGCCGGCCGTCTGCGGGGAGACGGCCCTGATGCCCGGAGTCTTGGCCAGGGTCTCGGCCACCGACTTGTCCAGGCCGCCCATGTCGCCGGCCATGGAGACCCTGTAGTCCGCCTTGAGCTTCTCGGTGCTCATGCGGTCGACGACCTTGCCCACGGTGATGCCGAGCACCGACAGGGTGGTGACCAGGGTGAGGCCGATCGCCAGCGAGGCGGCGGTGACGGCGGTGCGGCGCGGGTTGCGGACGGCGTTCTGGGCGGCCAGCTTGCCGGGGACCCCGAACACCTTCTGCAGCGCGGGGCGGACGGCCGCGATGACCGGCCTGGAGAGCATCGGCAGCAGCACGATCATGCCGATGAGCATGAAGAACGCACCCGCGCCGATGGTCATGCGGCCGGTGTCGCCGCCCGTGGACACGCCCAGCAGGACGAGGCCGATGCCGAGGACGCTGATGATGGAGCCGAGGACGTTGCGCACGACCAGGGACTTCGCGCTGGCCGGAAGGTGAGCGCTGCCCATGGCGGCGACCGGTGCGATCCGGCCGGTGCGCCAGGCCGGCAGCAGCGCGGCGAGGGTGGTGACGAGGACGCCGATGACCAGGGCGGCGACGATGGTGCCCGGGGCGATCACGAGGTCGCCGCCCGGCAGCTTGGCGCCCATGGAACCGATCACGGAGCGCATGCCGGCCGCCAGGCCGACACCGCAGATCAGGCCGATGGCGGCGGACACTGCGCCGACGACCAGAGCCTCGGCGAGGACCGAGCGCATGACCTGACCGCGGTTGGCGCCGACGGCGCGCAGCAGGGCCAGCTCCTTGGTGCGCTGGGTGACCAGCATGGTGAAGGTGTTGTAGATCAGGAAGACGCCGACGAAGAGCGAGATGCCGGCGAAGACGAGCAGCATGGTGCCCATCTGCCCGAGGCCCCTCTCGATCTCCTTCGCCTGCTCCTTGGCGAGCGCCGCACCGGTCTGCGCCTTGGTGTGCTTCTCGTCGAGCAGCGGCTTGATCTCGGCGAGCAGCTGGTCGGCGGAGACGCCGGCCTTCGCGCCGACCGACAGCTCCTGGAAGTAACCGGGCTTGAGGTAGAGCTCCTGGGCGACCGTGGTCTCGAAGAGCACCAGGCTGCCGCCGGCCTGGACGGCGCCGTCCTCGGTGGTGAAGACACCGACGAGGGAGTACTCCTTGACCGGGCCGTTGGTGGCGACGCGGACCTTGTCGCCGACCTTGTACGCGCCCGCGTCCGCGGTGGCCTTGTCGAGGGCGACCTCGTCGGCCTTGGCCGGGCCGGCCCCCTGGATGAAGGCGTAGCGCGGGTCCTTGCCGTCCTTGACGGGCGTGTGGTTCGCGCCCTGGTTGGACCAGCCGGAGCCGATCAGCTTGCCCTTCTCGTCACCCACGCCGGCGAAGCCGGAGACGCGGCCGGAGACGGAGTCGACGCCCTGGAGCGCCTTGACCTTGTCGAGGGTCTGCCGGCTGAGGCCGGGCTCGCCCTCCTTCTGTCCGTTCTCGTCGCGGCCCTGACCCCACGAGGTGACGGAGACGGCCACGCCCTCGTAGCTCTTGGCGGACTGGCCGGACAGGGACTTCTTGAGGGTGTCGGTGAAGACGAGGGTGCCGGAGACGAAGGCGACGCCGAGGGTGACGGCGAGGACCGTCATCAGCAGCCGGGCCTTGTGCGCGAGGACGTTGCGCAGGGCGGTACGGAACATGGGGGTCTCAGTCCTGGGGCTGGAAGTCTGGAGGAGGGCTTCGGGGGAGACCCCGGGTCAGCTGGTGCGGCCCTTGGCGTCGAACGCCTTCATGCGGTCGAGGACGCCGTCGGCGGTGGGGCTGAGCATCTCGTCGACGATCCGGCCGTCGGCGAGGAAGATGACGCGGTCCGCGTACGAGGCGGCGACCGGGTCGTGGGTGACCATCACGACGGTCTGGCCGAGCTCGCGCACCGAGTTGCGCAGGAAGCCGAGGACCTCGGCGCCGGAGCGGGAGTCGAGGTTTCCGGTGGGCTCGTCACCGAAGATGATCTCGGGGCGGGAGGCCAGGGCGCGGGCCACGGCCACGCGCTGCTGCTGGCCGCCGGAGAGCTGGGTGGGGCGGTGGGAGAGGCGCTCGGAGAGGCCGACCATGCTGATCACGTTGTCCAGCCACTGCTTGTCGGGCTTGCGGCCGGCGATGTCCATGGGGAGCGTGATGTTCTCCAGGGCCGTCAGGGTCGGCAGCAGGTTGAAGGCCTGGAAGATGAAGCCGATCTTGTCCCGGCGCAGCTGGGTGAGCTGCTTGTCCTTCAGGGAGCCGAGCTCGGTGTCGCCGAGGCGGACGGAGCCCTCGGAGAAGGTGTCCAGGCCCGCGACGCAGTGCATCAGGGTGGACTTGCCGGAGCCCGAGGGGCCCATGATCGCGGTGAACTGCCCCTGGGCGAAGTCCACGGAGACCTTGTCCAGGGCGACCACCTGGGTCTCGCCCTGTCCGTACACCTTGGAGAGGCCGGTGGCGCGGGCGGCCACGGCCTGGGCGGTGTGCGGGGCGTAGTTCATGGTGGTCACGGGACGGCTCCTCGGTCTGCGGTGCGGGGACGTTTCCATCCTCGCCGCGGCCACCCGCCCTCCGGATCAGCCGCCGTGCCTGTTCACCGGCCCACTGGAGTCTGACGGCGGGGCCGTGGGCCTCCTCCTCTGGTATGACAGGAGCCCTGGTCGAGGGGCGTAGGCCCGGGGTGGTGGGGAGGGTGGCGCGGGGGTGGCGCAGGCCATCGAAATCCCGTCATTCCCCTACAGGTGGTGATCGGCGTCCAGAACGGGCCGACCGTGCGTTCTGGGGCCTGACGGACCCTCAAGCGCCAATAAAATCAGACAACATCGGATTGACGGCCGATCGGCGGCCAGGGCGTTCCGGATAGGCTCGGCGCAGCGTTCAAGGCTTTTTTCCACGGGGGCCGCCACGCCCTGCCCGGATGGTGGAATGCAGACACGGCGAGCTTAAACCTCGCTGGCCTTCGGGCCGTGCCGGTTCAAGTCCGGCTCCGGGCACTCCGCAGTTCTCGCGAGGCTCCCGCTTTATCTTCTGCGCTTCGCCATGCCTTCTCCTAAGATCCTCCTCCAGCAGTAGGGTGCTTTCTTTGCGAGCGCATTACTCTTGATGCAAGGCCGCGCTCGGTGGCCACGGAGGAGTGAGATGAGGAGCAGTAACCCGGTCTTCTCGCGACGGGGGTTCAGCCGCGACAACGGTGGCTACGCGGGCTTTGACGCGCAGCAGCACCAGCAGGCCGGGACCAACCCGTACGCGACGAACCCGTACGCGACCGACCCGGCGACGGGTATGCCGCAGGCACCGGCGCGCGCCGACGCGATGACCATCGACGACGTCGTGAGCCGTACGGCCATGACGCTCGGCACGCTCATCGTGACGGCGACCCTTTCCTGGGTGCTGCTGCCGGTCGACCCGGCCAACCTCGGCAAGTCCTACGGCATCGCCATCGGCGCGGCCATCGTGGCGTTCGTCTTCGCGATCATCCAGTCGTTCAAGCAGAAGGCCTCCCCGGGCCTGATCCTGGCCTACGCGGCGTTCGAGGGCGTGTTCCTCGGCGTCATCAGCGCGGCCACCAGCACGTACTTCGGCGCCGGCGTGGTCATCCAGGCCGTGATGGGCACGATGTCCGTCTTCGCCGCCGTGCTCTTCTCGTACAAGATGGGCTGGATCCGCGTCACCCGCCGCTTCTACGGCTTCGTGATGGCGGCGGCTCTGGGCTTCATCCTGCTCATGCTCGCGAACACGCTGTTCGCGGTCTTCGGCGGCGGTGACGGCCTCGGCTTCCGCAGCGGCGGCCTCGGCCTGCTGTTCGGTGCCATCGGTGTCATCCTCGGCGCCTGCTTCCTCGCTCTCGACTTCAAGCAGGTCGAGGACGGCGTCACGTACGGCGCCCCGCGCGAGGAGGCCTGGCTGGCGGCCTTCGGCCTGACCATGACCCTGGTGTGGATCTACATCGAGATGCTGCGCATCTTCCAGATCCTCTCGGGCGACGACTAGCAGGACCCGCACGCCGCCCGGCCTGCGCACAGCACGGGGAAGGCCCCGCGAGCACACTGCTCGCGGGGCCTTCCCGCATCCGAGGTCGGGAGGGGGCTCAGCCGAACCGGCGTGCGGCTCTGCGCAGGTCGTGCTCGTGGATGATCGCCTTGGCCTGGCCGTACGACAGCTCGTGCGCGCCGCGCAGCCAGCTGACCTTCTCCTCGAACCGGACGAGTGAGGGGCCTTCGTCGACGGCGCGGAGCCAGTCGGTGAGCTCACGACCGGTGGTCTGGGGGATTCTGTCGATCATGTTGCGGTGTGTCTGCTCGGAGAACTCTACGGACATGGGCGCCTCCGGAGGTATCGCCGTGCTGTTCTCTTCACGCCACCGTGCCGGAGACTTCGCCCGTTGGCAATGGGGCCCGGGCGGCGCGTAAGGTCGGCCGGGTGCTTGATACTTCGCCCCTGACCGCCGTCGTGGAACGTTTCGCCGACCGACTGCGGGCCGCGCCGCAGAGCCGCCTGCAGCAGGGAGCCGCCGCCGTGGCGCTGGAGCTGGCCCGCGAGCTGTCCGTACGGGCGCAGCGGCTGGAGGCGCCCGGGGAGGCACCGCGCGAGGTGCCGGACGCGGGTCTGTTCGTCGTCGGGGACCAGGTGGCGGTGGCCGGGCTGGACCTCGCCGAGGCGCTGCGCGCCGCGGCCCTCGCCCCGGAGAGCGTCCCGCAGGGCGCCCCGGACAGCGCGAAGGCCCCGTCCGGGATGCTGGACGAGGCCGTGCGGCTGGTGGAGCAGGCAGAGGTCAGAGCGATGCGATGACGCGGTCCGCGAGGATGTAGACGTTGCTGTCGGGGTCCTCGGAGTCACCGCAGGAGAAGGTCAGCGCGTAGGCGCCGGAGATGCCCGAGCCGCCCAGCAGGACCGGCGCGGTGCCCGAGCGCAGGGCCTCGGCGAGGCGCTCCGCGGTCTCCCGGTGTCCGGGGGTCATGCACAGCGTCGTGCCGTCGGTGAAGACGTACACGTCGAGCGTGCCCAGGGGGCCGGGCCGGACGTCCGCGAGGGCCGTACGGGCCTCCGCCAGCTCCTCCAGACGGCTCACCGTGCGCTCGTGGTCGGCGCCGGGGTGCGAGGCCTGGACCGGTACGAAGTCGGGGTGCGAGGGGTGGCGCCGGCGGGCGGCGGCCAGCTCGGCCGAATCCTCGGGATAGCCGGGAAGCTCGTCGAGGGAGTCCTCGCCGAGGACCGGCTCCAGACCCACCATGTCGGCCTGCCGGGGCAGGAAGACGGGGGCGTCCTCGCCGAGCCCGGGCAGGCCGCCCAGCAGCGAGGGGGCGTCTGCGGCGTCGCGGGCCTCCTGCGCTGCCCAGAAGGCGCGCGCCTCGGCCAGCTCGCGCTCGCGCTCCTCGGCGAGGGCTTCGGCCACGGCGGCTCGTATCTCGGCGGCGGGGGACTCCACGGCGCTGCGGGCGTGCGGGACGGTCGCACCACGGGGGTGGACCGGCACCGACAGGTCGCTGCGCAGGGCGGCGACCTGCTTGCGCAGACCGTGGACGGCGTGCAGCGCAGCAGCGCCCACGGCCGTGGCAGCGGCCGTGGTCAGCAGCAGGGCAAGAGACATGGCGCTCACTGACTAACTCCTGAGGTGATTCGATCCCCCGACTTCCTACATCAGAGTGTCCCGACCTGGGAATGGCGTGCAGTGCATTACGTCACGAAATGGACAGGGCTTTCGTCACATACGTACCCCCTGTATCGGCTGTGACCTGCACAAACACCGATCCCCCAGGAGATAGGTCACATCCTGGGGGAGATTCGGTCACAGGTCGGCCGCGATGCGATTAGAAGCGGTGTCAGTACGCCGCAGGGGATCCGGCCGGATCCCTTGCGGCGCCTGGCTCCCGCTCTTGATCAGGTCGTATTCGATCAGCTCAGGCGCTCGATGACCATGGCCATGCCCTGCCCGCCGCCGACGCACATGGTCTCGAGACCAAACTGCTTGTCGTGGAACTGCAGGCTGTTGATCAGGGTGCCGGTGATGCGGGCACCGGTCATCCCGAAGGGGTGACCGACGGCGATGGCCCCGCCGTTGACGTTCAGCTTCTCCAGCGGGATCTCCAGGTCCCGGTACGACGGGATGACCTGGGCCGCGAAGGCCTCGTTGATCTCGAACAGGTCGATGTCGCCGACCGTCAGGCCGGCCCGCTTCAGCGCCTGCTTCGACGCCTCGACCGGGCCCAGGCCCATGATCTCGGGGGAGAGGCCGGTGACGCCGGTGGAGACGATCCGGGCCAGCGGGGTCAGGCCCAGGTCGCGGGCCTTGGTGTCGCTCATGATGACGAGCGCGGCGGCGCCGTCGTTGAGCGGGCAGCAGTTGGCGGCGGTGACGAGCCCGTCGGGGCGGAAGACGGGCTTGAGGCCCTGCACGCCCTCCAGGGTCACGCCGGCGCGCGGGCCGTCGTCGGTGGAGACGACCGTGCCGTCCGGGGTGGTGACCGGGGTGATCTCCCGGGCCCAGAAGCCGTTCTTGATCGCCTCTTCGGCGAGGTTCTGCGAGCGGACCCCGAACTCGTCCATGTCCTGGCGGGTCACGCCCTTGAGGCGGGCCAGGTTCTCGGCGGTCTGGCCCATCGAGATGTACGCGTCGGGGATCAGGCCGTCCTCGCGCGGGTCGTGCCAGGACGCGCCCTCGCTCTGCGAGACGGCGGCCGTGCGGGCCTCCGCATCGGCGAAGAGCGGGTTGTGGGTGTCCGGCATGCCGTCGGAGGAGCCCTTCACGGACCGGGAGACCATCTCGACGCCCGCGGAGATGAAGACGTCGCCCTCGCCCGCCTTGATGGCGTGCAGGGCCATGCGGGAGGTCTGGAGCGAGGAGGAGCAGTAGCGGGTGATCGTGGCGCCGGGCAGGTAGTCCATGCCCATCTGCACGGCCACGATGCGGGCGAGGTTGTGGCCCTGCTCGCCGCCGGGGAGGCCGCAGCCGAGCATCAGGTCGTCGATCTCGCGCGGGTCCAGCCCGGGGACCTTGGCGAGGGCGGCCTGGATGATCGTCGCCGTCAGGTCGTCCGGGCGGACGTCCTTGAGGGATCCCTTGAAGGCGCGCCCGATGGGTGAGCGGGCGGTGGAAACGATGACGGCTTCGGGCATCGGGACTCCAGGGTGTGTTGCGGCTCTAAGCGGGACCGCATGCGAAGTTACCGCTCCGTACGGTCCAGGTCACCGGCCGTGCGGTGTGATGCCGGTCGCTCCTGCGGTCCACGGGGCGGCGCGCCCGGCGGGGGCCTCGGCACGGACGAACCGCGGGCCACCACCGTTCCAGTCTGCTCCCGGCCCGGACGTCTGGGCCGGGGCCGGGCCGCAGTGGGTCCGGGCCGCCTCCGCCGTACGGCCGCCAGGCGTCACCCCGCGTCGGGCGGGGCGGACGTGTTCCCCGCCGGGGCGGCGGCCGAGGGGTGGGCCGGATCGCTGGCCGGCACCCGCCGGCGGCGGCGGTGCTTGAGGAGGACCCAGGGGCCGCGGACCGCCGTGACCTCGGTACCCGCCTCGCCCGCGGCGGCGGACGCGGCTTTCGCCACCGGAAGCATGTCCTCGTCCCGGGAGACGTCCAGCCGGTCGGACTCCGGCCACAGGGAGAGCGCCGCGCAGACGGTCGGCAGCATCGCCATGGCGGCGGTCGCGTACCCCTCCGCCGACGGGTGATAGAAGTCCGGGCCGAACATCTCGCGCGGGTTGGCGGCGAACTCCGGGCCCAGCAGGTCTCCCATGGAGACCGTACGGGCGCCCAGGGCGACCACTCCTATGGTCTGCGCGGCGGCCAGCTGGCGCGAGACACGGCGCGCCATCCAGCGCAGCGGCTGGTAGACCGGCTCGATGGTGCCCAGGTCCGGGCAGGTGCCCACGACGACCTCGCAGCCCGCCATCCGCAGTCGCCGCACGGCCGAGGTGAGGCAGCGCACCGAATGGGTGGGCGGCATCCGGCGCGTCACGTCGTTCGCACCGATCATGATCACGCACACGTCCGGGCTGGGTGCGTCGGTGTTCAGCAGCAGGCCGACCTGCCGGTCCAGATCATCGGACATGGCCCCCGACAGGGCCACGTTGCGCAGCTCCACCGGGCGCTCGGCCACCGCGGCCAGCCCGGAGGCCAGGAGGGCCGCCGGAGTCTGCCGGGCCCGCCGCACGCCGAGCCCGGCGGCCGTGGAATCGCCCAGCATGCCCAGGCGCAGCGGGCCCGGGCTCTGCTCCGGTCCGCCGAACTCGCTCCCGTACAGCCCGTCGGCGCGCGGCGGATCCGGCAGCCCGGACCCCACCGTGCGTTTGGCGAACTGCACCTCCGCCAGTACCAGCCCCACCGCGGCGGCCCCGACCAGTCCGAGTCCGCCCCCGCCGTACGCTGCCCCCGCCGCGATCCGGCGGGCCGTTCTCGCCCTGGACACTCTTCAGGCCACCTCCTCGGTCCTCATTGACCCCTACCTGCCCCGTACGCACGGTCGGCCAATCCCTTTCGGCATACCCTGGCCGGACCTCCCGGAGAACCCGTGGAGTCCCCTCCTTGGAGAACATGGTGCAATTCCACGACTCGATGATCAGCCTCGTCGGCAACACCCCGCTGGTGAAGCTCAACCGTGTGACCGAAGGCCTGCAGGCCACCGTCCTTGCGAAGGTCGAGTACTTCAATCCCGGTGGATCCGTGAAGGACCGGATCGCCGTACGGATGATCGAGGCCGCCGAGCAGAGCGGAGCCCTCAGGCCCGGTGGCACCATCGTGGAGCCGACCAGCGGCAACACGGGTGTAGGACTCGCCATCGTGGCCCAGCAGAAGGGCTACAAGTGCATCTTCGTCTGCCCTGACAAGGTGTCCATGGACAAGATCAACGTGCTGCGCGCGTACGGCGCCGACGTCGTGGTCTGCCCGACCGCCGTCGACCCCGAGCACCCGGACTCGTACTACAACGTGTCCGACCGCCTCGTGCGCGAGACGCCGGGCGCCTGGAAGCCCGACCAGTACAGCAACCCGAACAACCCCCGTTCGCACTACGAGACCACCGGCCCCGAGCTGTGGGAGCAGACGGACGGGAAGATCACTCATTTCGTCGCGGGCGTCGGCACGGGCGGCACGATCTCCGGCACCGGCAACTACCTCAAGGAGGTCAGCGGCGGAAAGGTCAAGGTCATCGGCGCCGACCCCGAGGGCTCGGTCTACTCCGGCGGCTCCGGCCGCCCGTACCTCGTCGAGGGCGTCGGCGAGGACTTCTGGCCGACCGCCTACGACCCGAACGTCACCGACGAGATCATCGCGGTGTCCGACAAGGACTCCTTCCAGATGACGCGCCGGCTGGCGAAGGAGGAGGGCCTCCTCGTCGGCGGCTCCTGCGGCATGGCGGTCGTCGCCGCGCTGAAGGCGGCCGAGGGCCTCGGTCCGGACGACGTCGTCGTCGTCCTGCTGCCGGACAGCGGCCGCGGCTACATGAGCAAGATCTTCAGCGACGAGTGGATGGCGGGCCACGGCTTCCTGGAGGAGGCCGGACCGTCCGCGCGCATCGGCGACGTGCTGGACGACAAGGAGGGTGGCATCCCCTCCCTCGTCCACATGCACCCCGAGGAGACCGTCGGCGAGGCGATCGAGGTCCTGCGCGAGTACGGCGTCTCGCAGATGCCGATCGTCAAGCCGGGCGCCGGTCACCCGGACGTGATGGCCGCCGAGGTCATCGGCTCCGTGGTCGAGAAGGAGCTGCTGGCGGCGCTGTTCGCCCAGCGGGCCTCCCTGACCGACCCGCTGGAGAAGCACATGAGCTCGCCGCTGCCGCAGGTCGGCTCCGGCGAGCCGGTGTCCGAGCTGATGTCGGTGCTGGGCGAGGCGGACGCGGCGATCGTGCTGGTCGAGGGCAAGCCCACCGGCGTGGTGAGCCGTCAGGACCTGCTGGCGTTCCTGGCGAAGACCGCCAAGTAGCCCTTACGGCCGCGCGCGGCCAGGCAGTCCCCACGGGGCCGCGCGCGGCCTTCGCGCAATCGGTACGGGCCCGACACGTGACGGCAGCACCCGCTTAACAAGGCTCCGGCACAGTGGTGGTCGTCGGCAGGGAGATCCGGGAGACCGGAACCCGGCCGGCGCCACCGAACGGCGTCTGCGCACCTCCGGAGCGGCTCCCGGACCGCGCGGCCGCCATGGACGCGGACGGTCCTGACCCGGCCGTGTCCTTCGCGGGGACCGCCGTCGTCCCGCCCCCGGGCAACCGGGGTGCGGCGGTCCCCGCGCACACTCCGGCCCGCCTGGTCCCGCCTCGCCCGCGTTGAGGCGCGGGGTCCGGGGCGGACCCCCGATCGTCCCGCCCGTCGACGTCGAGCGCGGGGGTTCGCGGGGCAGCGCCCCGCAGCGGCGCCGGCACCCGGCTCCCGTCTACTCGGCGGGCCCCCGCCGCAGGCGCTTGGCCGCATGGATGAAGTTCACGCCCACGATCCCCGCCCAGGCCACCAGCAGCCCTTCCAGGTCCGCGTGCGCGGCGGCGATGGCAGACAAAGGGATCGCCAGGACCAGGGTGATGATCGCGAAGCCGAAGCGTTCGCCGAAGTTCCCGTCCACCCCCGGGGCGGCAGGGCTCCGGCCGTCGCCGCGGGCCGCGGACAGGCGTTCCTCCGCGAGCCGGCGCCGGACCTGCGTGTCGACCTTCTCGACGAACGAGTCCACCAGCGCGGACTCGTACTCCGGACCCAGCTCCCGCCGGGCGTCCAGCGTCGCGTCGAGTTCCTTCTTCAGCTCTTGGGCGTGCGCGTCCATGTCCCCACCGTAGAAACGGCCGCCCGCCCCGGCACTGGGGCTAGCCCCCGTATCCGGATCGCAGGCGCGGCTTGCCCCGTTGCATAACCGCATGCAGAGTGCTCCGTGACTGAATATCTCACCGGGACGGAGGGGACGGCATGAGTGACAGCCCGGCCGCGCGGCTGCAGAAGCTGTTCGAGGGGCACCGGCTGACGCCGACCCAGCGGCGGATCGCGCACTGCATGGTGCGGGGGGCGGCGGAGGTGCCGTTCCTGTCGAGTGTCGAACTCGCCGAACTGGCCGGAGTCAGCCAGCCGTCGGTGACCCGGTTCGCCGTGGCGCTCGGCTTCGACGGGTATCCCGCGCTGCGCCGCCACCTGCGCGAGGTGGCCCCCGCCGAGCGGGCCGAGGCCGTGCAGGAGGACGCGTACAACGAGTACCAGCAGGCCGTCCTCGGCGAGATCGAGAACCTGCGGCAGCTCGCGGAGATGCTCGCCGACCCCGCACCGGTCCAGGAGGCGGGGCGGCTGCTCGCCGCCTCCACCCCGCTGCCGGTGCTGGGGCTGCGGGCCGCGTCCTCGCAGGCGCGCGGGTTCGCGTACTTCGCCGCCAAGGTGCACCCGGACGTACGCCTGCTCGACGAGGGCGGCTCGATGATGGAGGACCGGATCGACGCGGCTCTCTACGAGGGGGCGACCGCGCTGCTCTGCTTCGCACTGCCCCGCCATCCCCGGGAGGTCGTGGACACGCTGGAACGCGCGCGCCGGGCCGGACTGACCGTGGTGACGGTCGCGGACTCGGCCTTCGCCCCGGTGGCCCGCCACTCGGACCTGCTGATTCCGGCGCCGGTCGGGACGGGGCTGGCCTTCGACACGGCGTGTGCGCCGATGCTGTTGGGGCGGGTGCTGCTGGAGGCGATGGCGGACGCGCTGCCGGACGCACAGGCCCGGCTGGAGGCCTTCGACGCGCGTGCCGCAGCGCGCGGCCTCTTCGTGGAGTAGCGGACTTTTCGTGGAGTACGTGGACTGACCGCGCCCTCAGCGGTAGTCGAGCTCCGCCAGCTCGGCGGCCAGCCGGCCGCGGAGCGCCGGGACGCGCAGGAGGAGCGGGAGCAGGGCGTTGCGCACGGCGCGGACGGCCCGGTTCCGGGTGGTGGCGACCCGGGTCATCCGGTCGGTGAGGGCCACCACCCGCAGGGCGACCGGGCGGCGGCGGGCCTCGTAGCCGTCGAGGGCGCCGGGATCCTGTGAGGCCAGCGCGCGGCCGAGGGCGTAGCCGTCCTGGATGCCGGTGTTCATGCCCTGACCGCCGGCCGGGCTGTGCACGTGGGCCGCGTCCCCGGCGAGCAGCAGCCGCCCGGCGCGGTAGCGGTCGGCGACCCGGTGGTGGATCCGGAAGCGGGAGGACCAGACGAGTTCCCGGACGCCGGCCTGGCCGGGGAGACGCTCGTCCAGCAGGTCCCGGACGAAGGCGAGGTCCGGCTGTGCGGGGGCTTCGGCGACGGTGGCCACGATCCGGTAGTGCCCTGCGGGCAGCGGCGCGACGACGGTGAGTCCTGCGGCGCTGAAGGCGAGCGAGACCTCGCGCGGGCCCGGGGCCCAGTCCATGACCACGTCGGCGAGGACGAAGGACTCCTCGTAGGCGCTGCCCGTGAAGGCGATCCCGGCGGCCTCGCGAACCGCGCTGTGCATTCCGTCGGCGCCGACGGCGTGGGCGGCGCGCAGGGTCTCGCCGGTCGCGGTGGTGAGGGTGACCCCGTCCGCGTCCTGGACGACGGAGGTGACCTCGTGCGGGCGGTGGACATCGCCGCCGAGGGCGCGCAGGCGGCGCAGGAGGACGGCCTCGGTCTCGTACTGGGGGACCATCAGCGCGTACGGGTGAGCCGTGGGCAGGCCGTCGAAGTCGACGGCGGCCAGGGGGCGGGCGCCGTCGCGGATCCGGAACCGGGTCACGGGGACGCCGCGGCCGATCAGGTCGGCGGAGAGTGCCCCCGACGGGTCGAGTTCGTCGAGGACCTCCAGGGTGCGGGCGTGCACGACGGCGGCGCGGGAGGTGTTGGCGCCCTCGGTCTGCTTGTCGAGGAGGACGAAGTCGACGCCGGCCTCCGCCAGGGTCACGGCGAGGGCGAGGCCGGTGGGTCCGGCTCCGACGACGGCCACGTCCGTACGGGCGGGGAGCGGGAGAGCGGCGGTGCCGGTCATGAAAGCCTCCTCCGGAGGGCCAACGGTTGTTGGCCAACGGTTGTTGACATAAGGGTGCGCCTGCCTCGGCTGGTATGTCAACGGTTGTTGGCCTACGGTTGTTGGCATGACGGCGCGACGCACCTCCGACACGACCAAGACGGCGATCCTGCGGGCCGCCCGGGACCGCTTCGCCGCGCACGGGTACGAGCGCACCACCATCCGCGCGGTGGCGGCGGACGCCGGGATCGACCCGTCGATGGTGATGCGGTACTTCGGCAGCAAGGAGAAGCTCTTCGACGCGGCGCTGACGGTCGACCTGCGTCTGCCCGACCTGGCTGCCGTACCGGCGGCCGAACTCCCGGCAGCCCTCGTACGGCACTTCGTGGAGCGGTGGGAGGGCGATCCGGCCGATGACGCCCTGCTGGTGCTGTTGCGCTCGGCGGTGACGAACGAGCAGGCGGCGGAGCGGATGCGGGAGGTGTTCGCCGCCCAGGTCGCTCCCGCGCTGGCGGCGGCCCTGGGCCCCGAACGGGCCGCCCGCACGGCCGGACTGGTCTCCGCCCAGCTGCTGGGCCTGGCCCTGACCCGCTACCTGCTGCGCCTGCCGGGGGTGACCTCGCTGGCCCCGGAGGAGCTCGTCGCGGGCCTGGCTCCGGCGCTGGCGGCCACCCTGTCGCCCCGCTGAGGCCGCCGCGGATCGCCGTGTTCCAGCCCTGCCGGTGTTCGGGGGCGGGGCCGGGGCGGAGCCCCGGGTCATCGAGCCGCGCCGAGCGGCCGGCGTCAGCCGCAGCCGGCCTCGCCTGCGTTCGGGGCGCGGGTCGGGGCGGAGCCCGGGGAGACTCCGCCCAGCGGCGGGAGCAGGGCGTCGCCGAGTGCGCCGCCCGCCTCCGCGACGATCGCCGTCAGATCCTGCGCCGGCCTGGCCAGGCTGAAGCGGACCTCGCCCGCCGCGGTGAGCGTGAAGCCGTGGACCGCCGGGCGGGGCAGGCTGTTGTAGCCGTAGTGGGCCGTGAAGAAGTACGCGCCGGTGTCCGGGACGCCGATCAGGTCGCCGGGGGAGAGGCGCGGCAGCTCGCGAGCCGAGGCCAGCAGGTCCCCCGCGAAGCAGGCCGGGCCCGCGACGTCCTGGGCCACCGGGTCGCCGGTCTTCGGCGCGCCCTTCGCGTCGTACGGCAGGATCCGCACCGGCCAGGCCGCCGGGGCGTACGCGGTGCGGGTCGCCACCTGCACCCCGGCGTGGGTGAGCGCGATCGGCCGCGACCCGCTGGTCTTGGTGTACTCGACCCGGGCCAGGACCAGGCCGTGTTTGGCCAGCAGGGACCGGCCGAACTCGGTGACCAGGCCGTACGAGCCGTCGAAGAGGGCGGGGACCGCCTTGCGCAGGGCGGCCACGTACTGCGCGTACGTGGGCGTCTGCTCGTCCGAGGTGAAGTCGACCGGCAGGCCGCCGCCGATGTCGAGGGTGTCGACCTGACGGCGTCCGGCCGCCGCGTTGATCTCCTCGGCGAGCGCGTGCAGTTCCCGTACGCCCTCGGCGATCAGGGCGAGGGGGACGCCCTGCGAGCCCGAGTGGATGTGCAGGCGGGTGAGCCACGGCCGGTCCAGGAAGGCCCCTACGACCCAGGCGCGCGCGCCCGGATCGCGCAGGGCGACCCCGAACTTCGAGGTCGCCGTCGCGGTGGACAGCGCGTCGATGGCCCCCGCGCCGGTCTGCGGGTTGATCCGCAGGCCGATCGGGGCCGTGGTGGGCGCCGCGGCGATCAGCGCGTCGAGGCGTTCCAGCTCCTGCGGGTTGTCGGCATTGACGGCGATGCCCAGCGCCAGGGCCTCGCGCAGTTCTGCGGCCGTCTTGACGGGGGAGTCCAATACGGTCCGCCCGGCGGGGACCCCCGCCGCCCGGGCCAGGGCCAGCTCGCCGGGGCTGGCCACCTCGCAGCCGAGCCCGGCGTCGGCGAGCAGCCGCAATACCGGCACGAGCGGAGCGGCCTTCACCGCGAAGGCGTGCAGGACGGGGGTGCCGGGCGCCAGTGCGGTGGCGAAGGCGCTGGTCAGAGCGGCGGCGGAGGCCCGGATCCCGTCGGTGTCCAGGAGGCAGGCCAGGGGCTGCGCGGCGTTGGCCCCGCCCACGAGGCCCTGCTCGACGGCGGCCCGTACGGCCCGGTCCCGGCGCGCCGTGGCGTCCTCGCCCACGCGGGTGTGTGCAGCCATGTGCGCCATCCCATCATCCGACGGGGTCGCCCGCAGCTGTTGACTGAATCTATTCAGGACGGGAGGATGTGAATGGATTGACCAACATCGGAGGAGGCACCCGCCATGTCAGGACCCCGCCCCGTACGTGCCGCGCGAGGCACCGAGCTCAGCACCCTGGGATGGCAGCAGGAGGCCGCGCTGCGGATGCTCCAGAACAACCTCGACCCGGAGGTCGCCGAGCACCCCGACAAGCTGGTCGTCTACGGCGGCACCGGCAAGGCCGCCCGCGACTGGCGCTCGTACGACGCGATGGTCCGCACGCTGCAGACCCTCAAGCAGGACGAGACGATGCTCGTCCAGTCCGGACGCCCGGTCGGCGTGATGCAGACCCACGAGTGGGCGCCGCGCGTTCTGCTCGCCAACTCCAACCTCGTCGGCGACTGGGCCAACTGGGAGGAGTTCCGCCGCCTGGAGCAGCTGGGCCTGACCATGTACGGGCAGATGACCGCCGGTTCGTGGATCTACATCGGCACGCAGGGCATCCTGCAGGGCACCTACGAGACCTTCGCGGCCGTCGCCGCCAAGCTGCATTCAATGGGTAAGGGAGGGGCCGACGGCACGCTCGCCGGCACCATCACCCTGACCGCCGGCCTCGGCGGCATGGGCGGCGCCCAGCCGCTGGCCGTGACGATGAACGACGGCGTCGCGATCTGCATCGACGTCGACCCGCGCGCCATCGAGCGCCGCATCGAGCACCGCTACCTGGACGTGAAGGCCGACAGCCTCCAGCACGCGCTGCAGCTGGCCGTCGAGGCCCGTGACGCCCGCAAGCCGCTCTCCATCGGCCTGCTCGGCAACGCCGCCGACCTGCTCCCGCAGATGCTGGCGGAGGGCGCCCCCATCGACATCGTCACCGACCAGACGAGCGCCCACGACCCGCTGGCCTACCTGCCGACCGGCGTCGACTTCGACGACATGGCCGCCTACGCCGCCAAGGACCCGGCCGGCTTCACCACCCGGGCCCGCGAGTCCATGGCCCGCCACGTCGAGGCCATGGTCGGCTTCATGGACGCGGGCGCCGAGGTCTTCGACTACGGCAACTCCATCCGCGGCGAGGCCCAGCTGGCCGGCTACGACCGCGCCTTCGCCTTCCCCGGCTTCGTCCCCGCCTACATCCGGCCGCTGTTCTGCGAGGGCAAGGGCCCCTTCCGCTGGGCCGCCCTGTCCGGCGAGGCGTCCGACATCCACAAGACCGACAAGGCGATGCTCGACCTCTTCCCGGAGAACGAGTCCCTGCACCGCTGGATCAAGATGGCGGGCGAGCGCGTCCACTTCCAGGGCCTGCCCGCCCGCATCTGTTGGCTCGGCTACGGCGAGCGCGACAAGGCCGGCGAGCGCTTCAACGACATGGTCGCCTCCGGCGAGCTGGCCGCCCCGCTGGTCATCGGCCGCGACCACCTCGACTGCGGCTCGGTGGCCTCCCCGTACCGCGAGACCGAGGCCATGCTCGACGGCTCCGACGCCATCGCCGACTGGCCGCTGCTCAACGCCATGGTCAACGTCGCCTCCGGTGCCTCCTGGGTCTCCCTGCACCACGGCGGCGGCGTCGGCATGGGCCGCTCCATCCACGCGGGCCAGGTCACCGTCGCCGACGGCACCCCCCTCGCGGGCGAGAAGATCCGCCGCGTCCTCACCAACGACCCGGGCATGGGCGTCATCCGCCACGTCGACGCCGGCTACGACATCGCCGAGTCCGTCGCCGACGAGCGCGGCGTCCGCGTCCCGATGCGCGAGGGCGACGACGCGTGACCTTCCACGAGATGTGGGCCGAGCTCGCACCCGTCGGCAGGAACGCCGACACCGGCGGGTACCGCCGGTACGCCTGGAGCGGGGCCGACGCCGACTGCCGGACCTGGTTCCAGGAGCAGGCGCAGGCGCGCGGGCTGACGTACGAGACGGACCGCAACGGCAACCAGTGGGCCTGGCTCGGCGACCCCCTCGCGGGGGACGCCGTGGTCACCGGCTCGCACCTGGACTCCGTCCCCGACGGCGGGGCCTTCGACGGCCCCCTCGGGGTGGTGTCCTCCTTCGCGGCCCTGGACGAACTCCGCAGGAGGGGCGCGGAGTTCTCCAGGCCACTTGCCATCACCAACTTCGGCGACGAGGAAGGGGCCCGCTTCGGGCTCGCCTGCGTCGGCTCCCGGCTCACCGCCGGGCAGCTGACCAAGGAGAAGGCGTACGAGCTCCGCGACGCCGACGGCATCGGCCTGCCCCAGGCCATGGAGGCCGCCGGCTACGACCCCGAGGCCATCGGGGCCGACCCCGACCGCCTCGGCCGCATCGGCGCCTTCGTCGAACTGCACGTGGAACAGGGCCGCGCCCTGGACCTGAGCGGCGACCGCGTCGGCATCGCCTCCGCGATCTGGCCGCACGGCCGCTGGCGGTTCGACTTCCGCGGCGAGGCCAACCACGCCGGCACCACCCGGCTGGTCGACCGCCGCGACCCGATGCTCACGTACGCGGCGACCGTCCTCGCGGCCCGCACCGAGGCGGCCCTCGCCGGGGCCGTGGCCACCTTCGGGAAAATCTCGGTCGAGCCCAACGGGGTCAACGCCATCCCGTCCCTCGTGCGCGGCTGGCTCGACTCCCGGGCCGCCGACCAGGCCACCCTCGACACGGTCGTCACCGCCATCGAGAAGGCCGCCCGCGAGCGCGCCGACCAGGACGGCGTCGACCTCGGCATCGTCCGGGAGTCCTTCACCCCGGTCGTCGAGTTCGAGCACGCCCTGCGCGACGAGATGAACCGGATCCTGGGCGGGGCCGTGCCCGTCCTCGGCACCGGGGCGGGACACGACGCCGGGATCCTCTCCGCCGCCGTCCCGACCGCGATGCTGTTCGTACGGAACCCGACCGGCGTCTCCCACTCCCCGCGGGAGTTCGCCGCCGAGGACGACTGCGTGGCCGGAGTCCTCGCCCTCGCCGACGTACTGGAAGGACTCGCATGCAGTTGAAGGGGCACGCGGTGACCGCGGAGAAGACGTACTGGCTGGAACACGCCTGGCTCGGCACCCACGTCGAGCCGGGCGTGGCCCTGGACGTGTCGGCGGACGGCCGGATCGCGGCCCTGCGCACCGGCGTGGACACCCCGCCCCCCGGCGCGGAGCCGCTGCGCGGCCTGACGGTCCCGGGCCTCGCCAACGCGCACAGCCACGCCTTCCACCGGGCGCTGCGCTCCACCGTCCAGGTCGGCTCCGGCACCTTCTGGACCTGGCGCGACCTCATGTACAAGGTCGCCCAGAACCTCACCCCCGACAGCTACTTCGCGCTGGCCCGCGCCGTGTACGCCGAGATGGCCCTGGCCGGCATCACCAACGTCGGCGAGTTCCACTACGTCCACCACGCACCCGGGGGCGTCCCGTACGCCGATCCGAACGCCATGGGCGAGGCCCTGATCGAGGCGGCCGCCGCGGCGGGCATCCGCATCACCCTCCTCGACACCGCCTACCTCTCGTCCGGGTTCGGAGAGGCCCCGAATCCGCACCAGCGGCGCTTTTCCGACGGCACGGCCGACGCCTGGGCGGAGCGCGCCGGTGAGCTGAAGCCCCGCGAGCACGCCCTGATCGGCGCCGCGATCCACTCGGTCCGCGCCGTGCCCGCCGACCAGCTGGCCACCGTCGCCCGCTGGGCCGAGGAGCGCCGGGCGCCCCTGCACGTCCACCTCTCCGAACAGACCGCCGAGAACGACGCGTGCCTCGCCGCCCACGGCCGCACCCCGACCCGGCTCCTCGCCGACCACGGCGTGCTGGGCCCGCGCACCACCGGCGTCCACAACACGCACCTCACCGACGCGGACATCGCCCTCCTCGGCGGCACCTCCACCGGCACCTGCATGTGCCCCACCACCGAACGCGACCTCGCGGACGGCATCGGCCCGGCGGTACGCCTCCAGCACGCGGGCAGCCCGCTCTCCCTCGGCAGCGACAGCCACGCCGTGATCGACCTGCTGGAAGAGGCCCGCGCGATGGAGCTCGACGAGCGCCTGAGGAGCCGCACCCGCGGCCACTGGACGGCGAACGCCCTGCTGACCGCGGCGACCGCCGACGGCCACGCGGCCCTGGGCCGGCCCGACGCGGGCCGCCTGGAGCCGGGCGCGCTCGCGGACTTCACCACCATCGCCCTGGACTCCGTCAGGACGGCGGGCCCGCCGGCCCGGCTCGGGGCGGAGACGGCGGTCTTCGCCGCGACGGCCGCCGATGTCCGGCACACGGTGGTGGGGGGCCGCCACGTGGTCCGCGACGGTGCCCACACCCTCGTCGAGGACGTTCCGTCCGCCCTCGCCACCACCATCGCCGCCCTCCGCTCCTGACCGTGCCGCCTGCGGCGGGCCTTCTCCCCCACCCCGCCCTTTCACCGTTTCCCGGGCTCTGCCCGGACCCGGTCCTCAAAACTCCCCCAGCTACCGCTGGGAGGTGCCCCCTGGACGGGCTGAAAGATTCAGCCCCGCCGGCGTGTGAGGCGCGGGCTCTGGGGCGGAGCCCAGTTCCGGGAAGGGGCGGGGTGGGGGACAAGCAAGCCTTGAGAGGAACCCATGACCACCACGGCCATCACCAACATCGGCAGCCTCGTCACCAACGACCCCACCCTGGGGGCAGGCCCCCTCGGCCTGGTCGAGAACGCGACGGTCCTCATCGAGGACGACAAGATCGCCTGGGTCGGCCCCGCCGACAAGGCGCCGGCCGCCGACACCGCCTACGACGCGACCGGCCGCACCGTCATCCCCGGCTTCGTCGACTCCCACTCCCACCTCGTCTTCGCCGGCGACCGCACCGCCGAGTTCAACGCCCGCATGTCCGGCCGCAGCTACTCCGCCGGCGGCATCCGCACCACCGTCGCCGCCACCCGCGCGGCCACCGACGACGAGCTGGAGGCCAACCTGCTGCGCCACCTCCACGAGGCCCGCCGCCAGGGCACCACCACCTTCGAGACCAAGTCGGGCTACGGCCTGACCGTCGCCGACGAGGCCCGCGCGCTGCGCATCGCCGCCGCGCACACCGAGGAGGTGACCTACCTCGGCGCGCACATCGTCTCCCCGGACTACGCCGAGGACCCGGCCGGCTACGTCGACCTCGTCACCGGCGAGATGCTGGCGGCCTGCGCCCCGTACGCCCGGTGGGTGGACGTCTTCTGCGAGAAGGGCGCCTTCGACGGCGACCAGGCCCGCACGATCCTCACCGCCGGCGCCGCCGCCGGCCTGATCCCGCGCGTCCACGCCAACCAGCTCTCCTACGGTCCCGGCGTCCAGCTCGCCGTCGAGCTCGAAGCGGCCTCGGCCGACCACTGCACGCACCTCACCGACGCCGATGTGGACGCCCTGGCGCAGGCCGCCGCGACCACGGTCGCCACTCTGCTGCCCGGCGCCGAGTTCTCGACCCGCGCCCAGTGGCCCGACGCCCGTCGCCTGATCGACGCCGGTGCGACCGTCGCCCTGTCCACGGACTGCAACCCCGGCTCCTCCTACACGAGTTCCATGCCCTTCTGCATCGCGCTCGCCGTCCGCGACATGGGGATGACCCCCGACGAGGCGCTCTGGTCGGCCACCGCCGGCGGAGCCCGCGCCCTGCGCCGCGACGACATCGGTGTCCTGACCCCCGGGGCCCGCGCAGACCTGGCCCTGCTGGACGCCCCGAGCCACGTCCACCTGGCCTACCGCCCGGGCGTTCCGCTCGTTTCCGCCGTCTGGCAGCGGGGCCGCCGGGTGCACTGACGAACAGTCGATCCGGGGCCGTCCTTTGTCTTCCCTCCGTAAGACCCCGGGCGTACCTTGAGCCACCCATCTGATGTGTCGTCAGTTATTCGTGGCCCGAGGGGAAGACGAAGGTGTCCGACCGCAAACGCTCCACCGCGCTCGCGCTGGCCTCCGCGCTGGCCGGATCGGCGGTCCTGCTGGCCGCCCCCGCCGCCCACGCCGCCGTCGTCGACGTGGCCTACGACTGCAAGACCCCCATCGGGGACAAGTCGGCGGTATCGCCCATCGACATCAAGGCCGTCAAGGACGGTGACGCCTACAAGCTGACGATGTCCTTCCAGAAGGGCGTCTCGTCCAGCCCCATCGAACTGGGCAAGGGCGCGATGAGCCCCAGCGCCGTCATCCTGGTCGGCGGCGCCGAGAAGGTGTCCGTACCGGTCTCCGGTCCGCCCAACCCCGAGGCGGCGCCCGCCGACACACCCATCAAGATCACCGACCTCTCGGGCACCTACACGCCCAGGAAGAGCGGCAAGGTCACCTTCACCGCCGGGGTGCTCACCATCAAGGCCATGGGCACCACGACCACCTGCACCCCCGGCAACAGCCCGGGACCCTCGCTGGAACTGGACGTGACGGCCCCCGGCGGCGCGAGTGCGCAGTCCGGCGCCGACGCCACGGACGGCACCCTCCCGCAGACCGGACCGAACGACTCCGCCCTCGCCCTCGGCACCCTCGGCGCCACCGTGCTGCTCTCCGGCGCCGCCGGCGTGCTCTGGCTGACCCGGCGCGGCCGGCAGGCCCGGTCCTGAACGGAGCACCCCCGGCCATGCCCGTGCTCCACACCCTCCACCGCGCCGGTGTGCTCCTGCTCGCCGCCGCGCTGTACGCGACTTCTGCGCCCGCCGCGGCCGCCGACGAACCGGGCTGGACCGCCGAGCCCGCCGCCGGAACGGCCACCGCTGCGCCCGGCTCCGGCCGCCCGTCCTCCCCGCGCCCGTACTTCTACCTGGAGGGCGCCCCCGGCACCGTGCTGGAGGACCGCCTCGCCCTGTCCAACACCGGCGACCGGGAGCGCACCGTCACCCTCCGCGGGGCCGACGCCTACAACACCCCCGACGGCGCCTTCGCGGTCCGCCCGGGAACGCCCGCGGGAGGAGGCGGCCCGCTCGAAGCCGGCACCGGCGCGGGCGCCTGGATCAGCTTCGGCGCCGGCGCGACCGTGAAGATCCCGCCCCGCACCCGCGCGGTGGTCCCCTTCACCGTCACCGTGCCGCCCGCGACCCCGCCCGGCGATCACCCCGCCGTCGTGGTCGCCACCGAGGCCGGCCGCGAGGCCTGGGGGTCCCCCCGGACGGAGTCTGGGGGAGTACGGGTCCACCTGCGGGTCAGCGGCCCCACCCTGGCCGCCCTCACCGTGGAGGACGTCGCCGTACGCGGCGAGGGCGCGGCCGCGGTGGTCGCGTACACCCTGGTCAACCGCGGCAACGTCGCCCTCGCCCCCGAGCTGGAGATCCGCGCCGAGGGCCGCTTCGGCGAGGTCCCGGGCCGCGGTTCCCGCGCCCTGCCGGTCGAACTGCTCCCGGGCCGGCGCGTCGAGCTGACCGAACCCTGGCCCGGGGCCCCGGTTCTCGACCGGGTCCGCGTCACGGTCACCGTCACCGCCCCCGGCGGCGCCCGGGCCACGGGGAGCGCCTCCGCCTGGTTCGTGCCGTGGCGGGCGGCCGGCTGGACGGGCCTCGGCCTGCTCGCCCTCGGCGGGACCACCCTGGCCGCGCTGTTCCTCGTCCGCGGGCGCCGCATCCGGCCGGACGCGTCGACGGCATCGGATGCACCGGACGCACCGGACGCACCGGACGCACAGAACGCACCGGACGCACCGGACGGTGCGGTGCCCGGCGGAGCATCCGAGAAGCGCGGTCCGGCCCCTGCACCGGAACACGAACTGACAGGAGTCCCCAGGTGAGCGCCCAGGTGAGCGCCGAGGTAGGCGGCAAGGCCGGCGGCGCGTTCGGCGACAGGTTCGGCGGCGCGCTCGGTGGCGCGGTCCGGTGCCTCCTGGCGGGCCTCGCGGCGTGCGCCCTCGCACTGTTCCCGACGGCCCCCGCCACCGCCGACGAGGGCGGGCCGACCGTGGCGCTCTCGCTCCAGGAGGCCGCCAAGGGCACCGAGATCACCGTCACCGGCACCGGCTGGCGGGCCAAGACGCTGGTGATGCTGCTGGTCTGCGGCCAGAACATGATCGGCGGCACCAACAGCTGCGCCAACGCCGACGGCGCCGCCGTCTCGGTCGGCGACGACGGGCGCTTCGCCGCCCAGCTGTCCGTGGTGGCACCGCCCAAGCCCTGCCCCTGCATCGTCCACGTCACCTCCGTCAACGGCGACCAGTCCACCGTCGCGTCCCCCCTGAAGATCACCGACCACCCGGTGGCCGAACTGCCCGCGGAATCGGGCACGGCCCGCCTGGCGATGCTCACGGGGGTCCGGCTGGAGGGCGGGGACGGGGTGCTGACCTGGTTCGGCGCGCCGCCCGCCCGGAGGTTCAAGGTCACCGTGGGCAACCTCGGTTCGGCCCCCGTCAAGGACCCGGTCTTCCAGCTCGGCACCGCCCACGGGGTGTTCGCCCCCCTGTGGGAGGAGGTCCGGTGGAAAGGCGTCATCCCGCCGGGCGGCAAGGCGGAGATCGCCCTCGACGTCGCCCTCGCCGCGGGCGCCCACGGCGACTACACGATCTCGCTCAAGTACGGCGAGACCGTCGTGGCCACGCAGCCCTGGGGCGTGGACCGCCCGTACGGGGTCCTCCTCTTCTGGGGCCTGCTCCTGGTGGTAATCCCGGCCGCGGTCTTCCGTATCGGCATGGCCGTCGTCGACCGGGTCCGGCCGCGCGCCGCGCCGGCCGCAGGCCGCCACCGCGGCGTCCGGCCCTCCGAAGCCGCCTTGGCCGTGACGGCCCGCCTCCCCCGGCTGCCTGCCCTGCGGGGAGCCCCGCCCGCCCGCTCCGAACAGCCGGCGGAGCACCCTCGGACCACCACGGCGGTCCTGCCGTGGTTCACCCCGGACAGCGCGCCGGAGACAGCACCACAGACGTCCGCACCGTCTGAGAACCGTTCGACGACGAAGGGACCATCGTGAAGAACCGACGGAGGGTGAGCGCGGCCGTGGTCGCGCTGCTGCTCGGCGGCGCGGGCATTGCCACAGCGGCTTCTCCCGCTCAGGCCGCCGAGGCCACGTTCAAGGTCAAGTGCGTGCCGCCGGCCGGCGGCGGCGCCCCGGTGGAAGGTGAGACCACCGCCAAGATCACCGCCCCGGCCACGGCCAAGGTCGGTGACGAGGTCGACGTGTCCTGGGAGACGGTCAAGCCGGCTTCGAACAACACGGACCTCATGGACATCCCGCAGGACGCGGTCCAGCCCACCGGCTGGATCACGGTGGGCGGCGGGGGCGGGGAGCTCAAGGTCGTCGGGGAGAAGAAGAACCCGCCGATCCCCAAGAAGGCCCCCATGCAGATGTCCACCATGAAGGGCAAGCTGAAACTGACCAAGGCCGGCAAGATCAGCCTGACCCCCGGCAAGTACGACGTCGCCGTCACCTTCTCCTTCGGCACCTTCGTCACCAAGTGCGCGCCGATCGGGGAGGTCAAGGGCGGGGCCAGCATCGACGTGTCCGCCGGGTCCAGCGGCGGTACGACCACCGGCGGCTCCACGACCACCACGGGCAGCTCCACCACCGGCGGCTCCACCACCTCGGGCGGCTCCACCTCCGGCTCCGGCGGCAGCGGCGGCGGAGGCGGCCAGACCGACTTCCCGGGCAAGCCGGTCGAGGTGGCCTTCGACTGCGGGCCGGTCGTCCCGGGAGGCATCAAGACCCCGGTCACGATCAACGCCAAGAAGAACGGCGGCAGCTACAACCTGACGGTCAAGACCGCCAAGGGCGCCATGGCGGCGCCGATGGCCCTGCCCGCCGGAGCCCTCAAGCCCTCGATGAACGTGAAGCTCGGCGGGGCGGACAGCGGCACGGTGAAGGTCTCCGGCCCGGCCAACGCGGAGCCCATCCCGGACAAGGCCCCGGTCAGCCTCAACGACATGACCGGCACCTACAAGCCCGGCAAGAGCGGCAAGGTGACGCTGAGCCCGGACCAGCTGACGATCGACGTCACGATGGCACCGGGCTCCACGCCGATCAACGTTCCCTGCAAGGCGGCCAGCAGCGGCGTCTCGCTGGAACTGGACACCGCCGCCCAGCCGGGCGGCTCCGGCTCCTCCACCACCACGACCGGCGGCAGCACCACCTCGGGGGGCCTCGCCGAGACCGGCGCGGAGGACGAGGGCGGCATCAAGGCCCTGGCCCTGGTCGCCGGCACGGTGATCCTGCTCGGCGGGGCGGTGTTCACCTTCACCCCGTGGCGCCGCCTGCGCGGCACCCGCTAGCACCCGCCGGCACCCGGTCACGGCAAAGGGAACGGCCCGGCACACCTTCCGGTG
>NZ_JBSGZI010000028.1:0-82291 GCF_053610945.1 Streptomyces sp. NPDC054849 | reverse complement strand
GGGACCCTGTGGGAGAGTAGGACGCCGCCGAACAATCATTGCGGGAAGCCCCGCACCAGACCTTTACCGGTCCGGTGCGGGGCTTTTCTGCGTTCCGGATCAGATGGCGTCCGCAGATCGGCACCCGCAGATCGGCACCCACAGATCGGGGACAAGCATCGGGGACAAGCATCGGGGACCCGGATCGGTGTGGGAGACGGACGACACGGAGGCCGGGGCGGGCACGGCGGAACCGCTCCGCATCCCTTTCCTCCGTAATGTGGGGGTATGGGCTACGACCTCGTCATCTTCGACAACGACGGCGTGCTGGTGGACAGCGAGCCGCTCGCCAACAGCATCCTCGCCGGGTACCTGACCGAGCTGGGGCACCCGACCACCTTCGAGGAATCGGTCCGCGACTACATGGGGTCCGCCGTACGCCGGGTGCACGAGCTCGTCGTCGAGCGGACCGGGGAGCAGTTGCCGGCCGACTTCGACGAAGTGCTGCACGAGCGGACCGTCGCCGCGTTCGAGCAGGAGCTGAAGCCTGTACCCGGCGTCGAGGAGGTGCTGGGGGCGCTGACCGCTCAAGGGGTCGGTTACTGCCTGGTCTCCTCCGGGAGTCACGAGCGGATCCGGGTCGGGCATCGGGTGGCCGGGCTCGACGGGTGGTTCGAAGAAGAGTGGATCTTCAGCGCCCAGGACGTGGGTCAGGGGAAGCCGGCTCCCGATCTGTACCTGCACGCAGCGCGGCAGATGGGCGTGGAGCCCGCCCGCTGCGTCGTCATCGAGGACAGCCCGCTCGGCCTCCAGGCCGCCATCGCCGCCGGCATGGACGTGTACGCGTTCACGGCCATGCTGCCCGCCGACCAGCTTCCCGGGGCCACCGGCTACTTCGGGGACATGAAGCAGCTCACCGGGCTGCTCGGGCTGGAGGCCGGACTCGGTATGTGATCTCTCTACCCACGGGTAGCCCGTGGCCCTACGCTGACGCGCCATGACGGATGATGTGCGGCTGCGGCGGGGCCGCGGCGCCCTGGGGTTCAGCTTCTTCGTGCAGGGTGTCGCCTTCGCGCTGCTCGTGACCCGGATCCCGGCCATCCAGGACCGGTACGGGATATCCGACGCGCTGCTGCCGGCCTTCCTCGCCGCCGTGCCGATCCTCGCGGGCGCGGCGAGCGTGGCCACCGAGCACCTGGTGAAGCGGGTCGCGCCGAGCGTGGTCCTGCGGTGGGCGCAGCCCGTCGTGCTGCTCGCCCTGCTGGGCGTCGGGGCCGGCAGTCAGATGTGGCACGTGGCGGTGGCCCTGGGCGTGTTCGGGCTGTCGGTGGGTGCGCTGGACGCCTCGATGAACATGCTGGGGGTGAGCCTGCAGCGGGCGTACGGACGCAGCATCATGCTGGGCTTCCACGCCGCGTACAGCCTCGGCGGGATCCTCGGGGCCTCGGCGGCCTGGGCGGGGGCGCACTGGCACCTGGGGCTGTTCGTCTCCTATCTGCCCGCCGTGGCCGTGCTGCTGCCCCTCGTCCTGCTGGGGAGCCGCCGGTACGTCGATCAGCAGGACGAGACGGTGGCCGAGAAGGGACTGGGGGCCGGGGGGTTCAAGCTGCTGCTGCCGTTCTGCCTGGTGATGGCGTGTGCGTACATCGGGGACTCGACCGTGGCGAACTGGAGTGCCAAATACCTCCAGGACGTGCTCGGCAGCTCGGAGCAGATGGCGACCGTCCCCTACAACGTCTACATGGTGACGACCCTCATCGGGCGGGCCGTCGGGGACCTGGGCGTGCGGCGCTTCGGTGCGGCGGCCGTGGTGCGGGGCGGGACGCTGGTCGCCGCCTGCGGGTTCGCCGTCGTGGCCGCGGCGCCGGGGGTGTGGACGGGGATGCTGGGCTTCACGCTGCTGGGGATCGGGCTGTGCGTGATCGTGCCGCAGACCTTCGCCGCCGCGGGGAGGCGCGCCTTCGAGCAGTACGGTCCGGGGGCCTCCGACACGGCCGTCGCGCGGCTGAACATCTTCAACTACGTCGGCTTCCTGATCGGGTCACCGCTCGTCGGGGGCATAGGCGACGCCTGGAGCTACCGGGGCGCGATGCTGGTGCCGATGGTGTTGGTCCTGGTGACGCTCCTCCATGCCCGCTCGTTCGGCTCGGACGGCGCCCGATACGGTGGCGGGCATGAGCGGCCGCGGGTTGTTGATGTGGGACGAGGCGGTAACGGGGTATGACTTCGGACCGAGCCATCCGATGGACCCGGTGCGCCTGGCGCTGACCATGGGTCTGGTGCGCGCCTTCGGGCTGGACCGGGCCGTGGAGGTACGGGCGGCCCCTGCGGCCGGGGACTCCACGCTGCGGCTCGTCCACCGGGAGGACTACGTCACCGCGGTGCGCGAGGTGTCGGGCGACCCCGAGACCGCCGACGGGTCGTACGGGCTGGGGACCATGGACGACCCGGCGTTCCACGGGATGCACGAGGCGTCCGCACTGATCGCCGGACAGTCCGTGGCGGGCGCGGAGGCGCTCTGGCGCGGGGAGGCGGAGCACGCCGTGAACTTCGCCGGCGGGCTGCACCACGCCATGCCGGGCGGGGCGGCCGGTTTCTGCGTGTACAACGACGCGGCGCTGGCCGTGGCGCGGCTGCTGGAACTGGGGGCCGAGCGGGTCGCCTACGTGGACGTGGACGTGCACCACGGGGACGGCGTGCAGGCTGCCTTCTGGAACGACCCGCGGGTGCTGACCATCTCCCTGCACGAGCATCCGCGGACGCTGTTCCCGCAGACCGGCTGGCCCGAGGAGACCGGAGGTCCGGCGGCGGAAGGCTCGGCGGTGAACATCGCGCTGCCCGCCGGGACGGGGGACGAGGGATGGCTGCGGGCCTTCCACGCCGTGGTGCCGGAGCTGCTGGCGGACTTCCGGCCGCAGGTGCTGGTGACCCAGCACGGGGCCGATACGCACTTCGAGGACCCGCTCGCGCACCTGGCTGTCTCGCTGGACGCCCAGCGGGCCGTCCAGGAGGCCTGCCACCGGCTCGCGCACGAGCACGCGGACGGGCGGTGGCTCGCGCTGGGCGGCGGCGGTTATGCGGTGGTGGACGTCGTACCGCGGTCGTGGACGCACCTGGTGGCGATCGCGGCGCACCGGCCGGTGGATCCGCAGGCGGCGGTCCCGGCTTCGTGGCGGGACGAGGTGTACGCGCGGACGCGGCAGTCGGCGCCGGCCCGGATGACGGACGGGCGGACTCCACAGTGGCGGGAATGGGACGCGGGCTACGACCCGGCGGACCGTACGGATCAGGCCGTTCTGGCGACCCGGCGGGCGGTCTTCCCGCTGCGCGGCATGCTGACCTGAACACCGGGCGCTTCCGGGCGGGCCGGCGAGGCCGCATCGGGGACTGATGCATCGTTACGCCAACTGTGGGGCTGTTCGCCTGAACTGATGACCCGCCAGGTGCGGTGGGGCAGCATCGGAGGGTGTTGAGCACCGGCGCGCTGCGTGCGCATCTGCTGGCCGCCCGGTTGGCCGGGCCCGTCGCCACCTCCCGGGAGGAGAGCCTGCGCAGTTACCGGCTGTTCGCGGCGCGCGACCCGCGGGTGATGCTGGGGCTCGATCCGGAGTGGGGCTGGGGCGAGGGTGATCTGCTGAGGCTGATGGCCGACAAGTGCGGGGTCTCGGCGGATCCGGCGCACGTCAGCGGGCCGGACGTGATCGACCCGGAGCGGACGGTGGCGGCGCTGGAGGCCTTCGCGGGGCGGCTGCGCGAGGCGGCGAGGGCGCGCTCGCCCGTGCTCTTCGGGACCGGCCACCCGCATCGGCTCCTGGGGTTCTACGCCGGATTGGCCGAGGCGATGTCGGCGGCGGGATGTGTTGTCCTCACCCCGGCGCAGGGGATGAGTGTCGACATGGCGACCCGGTTCGGCGTACGCACGTACTGCATCGAATACGTACGGGGGGTCGCACTGGTGCGGGAACCCGGCGTGCAGGCGCCGGGGAGTGCCACCGGCGTGCACACCCATTCGCCGCTCCCGGTACGGCTCGCTCTGGGGGCCCTCGCCGAGGCCGGCGGGCCGCTGCCGGACCTGGTGGTGGGGGATCACGGGTGGGTCTGCGGCGCAGGTCAGCTCGGTGTGGACGCGATCGGGCTGGCGGACACGGACGATCCCGCGCTGTTCGTCGGCGAGGCCGAGGGGCGGGTCTCGGTGGCCGTTCCGCTGGATGACGCGGTGCGAGCGGACTACTACCGACCGCTTACCCGCTATGTGCTCGGCCGGGCGAGTCTGACGGGGCGGCAGGAGTGGCCGTAGCTCCTCTTCCCCACTCGTATCACGCGCCCCTACTCTGGGGAGTGAGCGTGCGACGACGAGGAGTAACCGGAGGGGAAGCCGGTGCCCGTCATGCGCGGAAGGTCAAGGTGTGTCATGGCTGCTGGCGAGAGGCCTCTCAGCGAGGTTCAGTTCCTGACCGTGGCGGAGGTCGCCTCGGTGATGCGAGTGTCGAAGATGACCGTGTACCGGCTGGTGCACAACGGCCATCTGCCCGCAATCCGGGTGGGCCGGTCCTTCCGGGTCCCCGAGAACGCGGTTCACGAGTACCTCCGAGAGTCCTATGTGGGGGTGGAGTCGGCCTGAGACTGACGGACCCCGACGCCTTCGCAACCCGGGGGAAGCACTCGGATTACAGGCTCAGAGCTCGGGCGGGTAGGCTAGGCCGACGTAGGTCGTGTGGGCCCAGACGCCCCGCACCAGTGAAGAGAAGTGAGCGAGGGTAGTCGTGGGCTCTGTTATCAAGAAGCGGCGCAAGCGGATGGCTAAGAAGAAGCACCGCAAGCTGCTCAAGCGCACCCGCGTCCAGCGCCGTAACAAGAAGTAAACGGCAGCTGTACGTGTTTTCCGCAGCCCCTCCACCATCCTGGTGGAGGGGCTGTGGTGTAGCCGGGGGACTTCTTCTAGGGAGGCGCTGAGCTCGTGGGGAAGGTCGTACTCGTCACCGGGGCTGCCCGGCAGTTGGGCGGCCGCTTCGTGCGCCGGATCCAGCGTGACCCGGATGTCGAGCGGGTGATCGCGGTGGACGCGGTGACACCGCCGCACCGGCTCGGAGCGGCGGAATTCGTCCGAACGGACATCAGACAGTCGGCGATCGCCCGGGTATTGGCCGAGCACGCCGTGGACACGGTGGTCCATCTGGCGGTCACCGGAGGCAGTGCCGTCACCGGCGGGGCGCACAGCACCGTCAAGGAAACGAACGTCATCGGGACGATGCAGCTCCTCGGGGCGTGCCAGAAGTCGCCGACGGTGCGGCGGCTCGTGGTGAAGTCCAGCACGAGCGTGTACGGGGGCACTTCGCGGGATCCGGCCGTCTTCACCGAGACCACGGAGCCGAAGTCGCTGCCGGCGGGCGGCTTCGCCAAGGACGCCGCCGAGGTCGAGGGATACGTACGGGGCTTCGCGCGCAGGCGGCCGGACGTCGCGGTGTGCGTGCTGCGGTTCGCGAACATCCTGGGTCCCTTCGCGGACTCGGCGCTCGCCGAGTACTTCTCGATCCCCGTGATGCCGACCGTGCTGGGCTACGACCCGCGGCTGCAGTTCGTGCACGAGGACGATGTGCTCGAAGTGCTGCAGCTGGCGGCGAAGGAGCCGAGGCGCGGGACGCTGAACAGCGGGACCTTCAACATCGCGGGTGACGGCGTGTTGCTGCTGTCGCAGTGCTCGCGGCGGCTGGGGCGGCCCACGCTGCCGCTGTTGCTGCCGGCGCTGACCTGGGTGGGTTCCGCGCTGCGGACGGTCGGGGTCACCGACTTCTCGCCGGAGCAGATGAGGCTGCTCACGCACGGCCGGGTCGTGGAGACCACGCAGATGCGGGAAGTCCTCGGCTTCGAACCGCTGTACACGACCGCCGAGACCTTCGCGGACTTCGCGCGGAGCCGGGGGAACGGTCTGCTGCCCCCGGAGCGGGTCGGACGGGCCGTGGACCGGGTGGCGGCCATGCTGGACGCAGACGGGCCCAAGGACGACGTCGAGGCTGAAGGAGCGAAGCGATAGTGGCGGACGCCAAGGTCATTCCGTTCGACGAGGACCGGTCGCGCCGGCGGATGCCCCGCCGGGTGCGGGCGGTGGCCGATCCCGAGCCGGTGGTGGAGCCGCCGGCGGCTCCGCAGCGCCCTCCGGCGGAGCCCGGCGACAGCTGGGACCGGCGGATCGCGGGCGGGCTGGCGTTCCTGCGGCGGCGGGTCACCGGGGAGTACGAGGTCGACGACTTCGGCTACGACAAGGAGCTGACGGACCAGGTCCTCATGTCCCTGATGCGGCCGCTGTACGAGAAGTACTTCCGCGTCGAGGTCAGGGGCATCGAGAACATCCCGGCGGAGGGCGGCGCGCTGATCGTGGCGAACCACTCCGGGACGCTGCCGCTGGACGGGCTGATGCTCCAGGTCGCCGTGCACGACCACCACCCGGCGGAGCGGCACCTGCGCCTGCTGGCGGCGGATCTGGTGTTCATGCTGCCGGTGGTGAACGAGCTGGCCCGCAAGGCGGGACACACCCTGGCGTGCGCGGAGGACGCGCAGCGGCTGCTGGAGGCCGGGGAACTGGTCGGTGTGATGCCGGAGGGCTTCAAGGGGATAGGGAAGCCGTTCGGGGACCGGTACAGGCTGCAGCGGTTCGGCCGGGGCGGGTTCGTGTCCACGGCGCTGCGGGCGGGGACGCCGATCGTGCCGTGCTCGATCGTGGGGGCGGAGGAGATCTACCCCATGGTCGGCAACGCGAAGACACTGGCGCGGCTGCTGGGGATTCCCTACTTCCCGATCACGCCGACGTTTCCGTGGCTGGGGCCGTTGGGGGCGGTGCCGTTGCCGACGAAGTGGACGATCCAGTTCGGAGAGCCGATTCCCACCGACGGTTATGCGGCGGAGGCGGCGGAGGATCCGATGCTGATGTTCAACCTGACGGATCAGGTGCGGGAACAGATTCAGCACACGCTGTACAAGCTGCTCGTGCAGCGGAGGTCCGTGTTCTTCTGACCGTGGAACGCCGGGGCCTGTCGCCGGCACTTCACGGGCGGGATGGGGAAGAGGGGCAGGGCTGCCATGGGCAGCCCCGCCCCTCTTCTGCTCCGCTCTGCTACTCCGCGTCCTCCGCGTCGAGGCCCAGGCCCGGGAGGAGACCCGGGAGCAGGGGCGGGAGGGTGATGTCCGGCCCGGGCTTCTCCGGCGTGCCCGAGGAGGGCGGAGCCGACTGTCCCGTGGGCGGGTTGAGCAGGTCGCCCGTACCGCCCAGGAGGCCGCCGGCCGGTGGCCGGGTGCTGCCCGAGGGGGACGGCGCGGGGCTGCTGCCGGAGGGCGTGCCGGCGGCGGGGGCGGACTGCTGCGTCCCGCTGGGGGTGCCCGGCTTGGCGGAGGAGCCGGGCGTGCCGGTGCCGCGGGTCTGCTCCGGGGGCTTGGGGAGCAGGCTCTGGAGCGGCGCCACGTCTTCGTCTATGGCCTGGAAGACCGACTCCACCTCACCGCCCACGTCCGTGAGCTGCGCCGGGAGCCTCTCGCGGAGCTTGCCCCAGGCGTCGCGGTGGGAGCGGGAGAACGACGACAACGTCTGGATCGGGGCGAGCGAGCCGTCCCGTTCGTACGCGAGCTGGAGGAGCCGGTGGCCTTCCTCCGCGTCGTGTTTCACGCCCGCCAGTGCCCGGCGGATCTCGCCGAGGGACTCGTGGTCCAGGACGCCCGTCCGGCCTCGTTCCATCAGCCTGCGGGCTTCCGACAGGCGGTTCGAGGCCTGGTCGAGATAGAGCTCGCCCCGGTCCGAATCGTCGTCGGCCATCCCCAGCTTCAGGTCCTCCATGCCCCGCTTCACGGGGTAGAGGTGGTCACCCGGCAGGGCGTCGGAACTGGCAGCGGCCACTCCGCTGAAGGCCCCCGCGGCCACACCCACGGTGAGGCCGCCCGCTGCGATGCCCTTGGACCAGCGGGAGCGGGGCCGCAATTTCCGGAGCGGGGTCGCCCGGTGGGCGCCGCGGCCGGTCCGCTGTTCGGGCACCTGAGGGTCCGAGGCCGCACCACCCCCGGCCCTCTCCTCCAGCACCATGGTCTCCATGGCGGCAATGAGCTGGGCTCGTTGCACCACTTTGACCTCGGGGTCCAGCACTGGGCGCGGCATTCTTTCGCCGAGCACGCTCGCCAGGGCCAACAACCGGTCGTGGTCGGCAGGTTCGGCAGGTGCCTCGGACTGCTCGGCCGCCGGGTCCGGTTCCGAAAGCTCGGACGGGGTCCGATCCTCCAGGGCCTGGGCGAAGGCGTTCGCCCGCCGGTGCGGGGTCACGTTCGCGATCACTGGCGGCACCTCCTCTCGTCATGACGATCGACTCCCCAAGGTGTCCGGAAGGTTGCCTTCCTTGAGCGCATCCACACTTTCGAGTGAGCGGCTTCGGGCAAAGCGTGTCCACAGGGAGCCTGCATTCCGCACAACGAGCGTCGCGGCACTTGGGTTACGGACGAAGGATGATCGGACCACAGCGTCATCGAGGGGTCACCGAATGTGAGGTCGTGTAGGTCTTGTCGGACCGTCAGCGGGCATCGTCGGGAAGGAGGCGGGCCAGCGTGCGGACCGCCCGGTACTGGAGCGTCTTGATGGCGCCCTCGTTCTTCCCCATCACCCGGGCCGTCTCGGCGACCGAGAGGCCCTGCAGGAAGCGCAGGGTCACGCACTCCTGCTGCTGCGGATTGAGTTTGCGTACGGCCTCCAGCAGGGCCGCGTTGGAGAGGGACTCCAGGACGGAGTCCTCGGGGCTGCGCTCGACCTCGTTCGCGTCGAGCATCTCGCCGGTGGTGACCTCCAGCCGGAAGCGGCTGGACTTGAAGTGGTCCGCCACCAGGTTGCGGGCGATCGTCACGAGCCAGGCGCCGAAGTCGCGGCCCTGCCAGGTGAAGGTGGAGATCCGGCGCAGCGCACGCAGGAAGGTCTCGCTGGTGAGATCCTCCGCCGTCGCCTTGCTGCCGACGCGGTAGTAGATGTACCGGTAGACCGTGTCGCTGTACTGGTCGTACAGGCGGCCGAAGGCGTCGGCCTCGCCCGCCTGGGCGCGTTCGACCAGGTCCATCATGCGGGCCTGGTCGCTGTCCGCCGTGGGGCGGCGGTGGGTGGCCTGGGTGCTCGTGCCGGCGGCGCCGTTCGAGCCCCCGGCCGCGCGGCCTCGTCTGCCCACCGTCGCGCCGCCGTCGGTCAGGGCATAACAAGGACCGGCCGGGCCGAGGCCGGCCGGGGCCGCGCCGGCGAGGGCGGGGACGGCGTACGCGGTGGGGACGAAGCCACGCAGGTGGTCGAGGACCGTTGCGCGCAGCTGAGCCAGGCCCGAGGCGTCAACCCCGACAGGTGGGTACACGGGACTCCCAGAGGCAGAGCTTCCATCACGTGCAGTGCGGGACCGTTCACCCGTCGTGGCGACAGATGGCCGGTGGCATGCGTTTGAGGAGAATAACGCTTCGTACAGGCAGCGCTACACCCAGTTGCTCAAATCACCGCTTCCGACACTTCTGTTGCGTGTCGAGGGCATATTCAGTCGCACTTGGTGATCGTTTCTTGATCGCTTCAGTGCGCGGAATGGACGCTTCCAAGGGGGCTCGCGACCGGGTCGGGCATGCGTGAGTGCCCCGCCGAATGGGGGGTGAGGCTGGGGAGATGCCCCGGGCGGGCGGGGCGGAAACGCGCGGGAAACCGCCCCCCGGGGGCTGTCCCGGAGGGTTGCGGCGCTGGCGGAGGCCGGTGCGGGGCCCGGCGTTGCTACCTGCGGCGGCGGTGCAGGGCGATGGCCGCGGCCGCGCCGCCCGCGATCGCGCCGACCCCGGCGGCGGCCGGGACGCCGACCTTCACGGCCTTGCGGCCGGTCCGATAGTCGCGCAGCCGCCAGTCGTTGATCCGGGCATGCTTGCGCAGTTTTGTGTCGGGATTGATCGCGTACGGATGTCCGACCAGTGACAGCATCGGGATGTCGTTGTGCGAATCGCTGTACGCGGCGCAGCGTTCGAGATCCAGCCCCTCGGCGGCGGCCAGGGCGCGGACGGCCTCCGCCTTGGCGGGGCCGTGCAGCGGCTCGCCGACCAGGCGGCCGGTGTAGACGCCGTCGACCGACTCGGCGACGGTGCCCAGGGCTCCGGTCAGGCCGAGGCGCCGGGCGATGATCGTGGCCGTCTCCACGGGGGCGGCGGTGACCAGCCACACCTTCTGGCCGGCGTCGAGGTGGGCCTGGGCCAGGGCGCGGGTGCCCGGCCAGATCCGCTCGGCCATGTACTCGTCGTAGATCTCCTCGCCGATGGCCATCAGTTCGGAGACCTTGTGGCCCTTGACGATGGACAGGGCGCTGTCGCGGGCGTCCTGCATGTGCTCGGGGTCCTCGACCCCGGCGAGCCGGAACCAGGCCTGCTGCCAGGCGAATCGGGCGAGCTCGCGGCGGCGGAAGAACTCCCGCTTGTAGAGGCCGCGGCCGAAGTGGAAGATCGCGGCGCCCTGCATGACGGTGTTGTCGAGGTCGAAGAACGCGGCGGCGAGATCGTCGCCGGCGACCGGGAAGGCCGGCTCGGCCGGTCGCTCCTCCGGTCGTTCCTCGAGGAGGGTCCCGGGTTCGGCTCCGGGGCTGGTGAGCGGTGGGGCCTCGGCCAGCGCGGTCTTGCGGGCGGCCTCGGCCGAGGCCTCGCCCGCCAGCACACTGCGTGCGGTGGCGGAGCGCCTGCGAGGGGGGAGCCATCCGAGAGCGGCCATGACGCGAGCATAGCCACTGTGTTCGGGAGTTCCCGAACCGATGGGATGCGGAGGCGTGAACTCTGCGGGGCGGCGCTGTTACGCGAAGGCGCGGGAGAATGAGGGCATGAGCCCTTTGTTGCGCCGTAAGGAAAAGAAGCGTCCCGGTGAGCGGATGGTGACGCTCATCGGGAAGCCGGAGTGCCACCTGTGCGATGCGGCGGAGGAGGTCGTCGCGAAGGTGTGCGCCGAGACGGGTGCACAGTGGGAGAAGAAGGACATCTCGCAGGACGAGGAGCTGTACCGGCTGTACTGGGAACAGATTCCGGTGGTGCTGGTGGACGGCGAGCAGCACACCTTCTGGAGGGTGAACCCGGACCGGCTCCGGCGGGCGCTGAGGGACTGACCCTCTTCCCGCTTACCGTCATGGGCGATTTGTGGGGTCTGGGGGCGTATCTGTGAGGAGTGTGCACGGTTTTGCCCCCTTTCGGATTTGAACGGGTTCGGCGTGCCGTTGGTTCCGGCTCCGCGCGGCGAGGTTGCGTGACCCCGGTCACTTTGGGCGGACAAAGCGGACACAATCTTTGTGCACGCGTTCACAAAGGCATAGCCTGCTGTCGACGGGGCGGTCCTGGGACAAGAGGCCGCCTGCAGCCCCGCTCATCCCGCAGGAGCATCGTGGCAACTGGCCGAACTCACCGACCGGCGACCCGCAGCCGAGGTATTCCCGAGGCCACTGTCGCCCGGCTTCCGCTGTACTTGCGTGCCCTCACCGCGCTCTCCGAGCGATCGGTGCCCACGGTGTCCTCCGAGGAGCTCGCGGCCGCGGCCGGAGTCAACTCCGCGAAGCTGCGCAAAGACTTCTCGTACCTGGGTTCCTACGGCACCCGCGGCGTCGGCTACGACGTCGAGTACCTCGTCTACCAGATCTCCCGCGAGCTCGGCCTGACCCAGGACTGGCCGGTCGTCATCGTCGGCATCGGCAACCTCGGCGCCGCCCTCGCCAACTACGGCGGATTCGCGTCGCGCGGTTTCCGTGTGGCCGCGCTGATCGACGCCGACCCGGCGATGGCCGGCAAGCCTGTGGCCGGGATGCCCGTTCAGCACACCGATGACCTCGAGAAGATCATCGAGGAGAACGGCGTCTCGATCGGCGTCATCGCGACGCCGGCGGGCGCGGCCCAGCAGGTCAGCGAGCGGCTGATCGCGGCCGGTGTGACCTCCATCCTGAACTTCGCGCCCACCGTGCTGTCCGTGCCCGACGGCGTGGACGTGCGCAAGGTCGACCTCTCCATCGAGCTCCAGATCCTGGCGTTCCACGAGCAGCGCAAGGCCGGCGAGGAAGCGGCAGCCGCCGCTGCCGCCGGCAGCTCCTCCGTTGGCGGCGCCGCACCCGCCGCGGCCGTGGTGCCGCCGGCCGGGCGGGCCACCGCCGTCGCGCGCAAGGGCAACCCGGAGGGTGACGTGCCGGCGGTGATGCCGGCATGAGTCTGCTCGTCGTAGGGCTGAGCCACCGCAGCGCACCGGTGAGCGTGCTGGAACGCGCCTCGCTGTCCACCGACGCCAAGGTGAAGCTGCTGCACGACACCCTCGCCGCCGAGCCGGCGACGGAGGCGGCCGTGCTCGCCACGTGCAACCGGATCGAGCTGTACGCGGACGTGGACAAGTTCCACGCCGGCGTCGCCGAGCTGTCCACGCTGCTGGCGCAGCACAGTGGCGTCGCGCTGGAGGAGCTCACCCCCTACCTTTACGTGCACTATGAGGACCGGGCGGTGCACCACCTGTTCTCGGTCGCGTGCGGCCTGGACTCGATGGTCGTGGGCGAGGGGCAGATCCTCGGCCAGATCAAGGACGCGCTGGCGCTGGGGCAGGAACTGCACACCGCGGGCCGACTGATCAACGACCTGTTCCAGCAGGCGCTGCGGGTCGGCAAGCGGGCGCACTCCGAGACCGGCATCGACCGCGCGGGCCAGTCGCTGGTGACCTTCGGGCTGGAGCAGCTCGCGGTGCGCACGCCGGTGGCGCAGTGGGCCGTGGGCAAGCGGGCGCTCGTGATCGGCGCCGGGTCGATGTCGTCACTCGCGGCGGCGACGCTGGCGCGGGTCGGCTTCGCCGAGATCGTGGTGGCGAACCGGACCGCCGAGCGGGCGGAGCGACTGGCGGAGATTCTGGTTGCCTCGGGCACCGGGGTGTCGGCCTCGGCCGTGGCGATGTCCACTGTCGCCGATGAGCTGACACGAGTCGATGTGGTCGTGTCCTGCACGGGTGCGACCGGGCTGGTGCTGACCGCCGACGACGTGCTCGGCGCCGTGTCCTGGGGCGCCGCCGGTGGCGCAGCCCCGGCGGGACGAGAGGAGGCCGGGGCTGCGCCCCAGGCCACCGCGGGGCTCCTTCCCCGAACCCCCGCGCCTCGAACGCCGGCGGGGCCGGATACGGCTGCGTCGGCCTCGGCGGAGGTGGATGCGGCCGTCATCGCGCGGCTTGCCGTCGCTGCTCGGGACGGAGGCCGGCTGGCCGACGCCGGGGCTGCGCGGACCATCAGTGCCGCCGTGGAGGCCGACGGGTGCCCCGTGGGGCCCGACGGGCGGGCCGCGCTCACCGGGGTCGACGCCAACTCCCTCGAACTGCACGGGACCTGGGCCGACCAGGGCGAGGCAGCCGCGCAGCGCCAGCCCCGCAAAACCGCCCGTACCCGGACCGACGCGACGGCCGTCCGGCTCGCGCTGCTCGACCTGGCCATGCCCAGGGACATCGACGCGGCCGTGCACCGGATCCCGGGCGTACGGCTCGTGGACATCGAGTCGCTCGCGGAGGCGTCCGCGGACGCCCCGATGGCGGCCGACGTCGACGCCGTGCGCGGCATAGTCGCCGAGGAGGTGGCCGCCTTCGGGGCGGCGCAGCGGGCCGCACACATCACGCCCACCGTCGTCGCCCTGCGGGCCATGGCGGCCGAGGTCGTGGCCATGGAAGTGGCGCGGCTCGACGGGCGGCTGCCCGACCTCGACGAACGGCAGCGCGCCGAGGTGACCCAGACCGTGCGCCGCGTCGTGGACAAACTCCTCCACGCGCCGACCGTGCGCGTCAAGCAGCTCGCGAGCGAGCCCGGCGGCGCCGGGTACGCGGACGCACTGCGCGAACTCTTCGACCTCGACCCTCAGACGGTAGCTTCCGTCAGCCGGGCGGACGCGGCCGATCCGATGAACGACGACGACCCAGGACGGGCATCATGAACACACGTCCCGACCAGCCGCTGCGGCTCGGTACGCGGCGGAGCAAGCTGGCCATGTCCCAGTCGGGGCACGTCGCCGACGCGGTACGGGCGATCACCGGCCGGGCCGTCGAGCTCGTGGAGATCACGACGTACGGCGACGTGTCGCGCGAGCACCTCGCGCAGATCGGCGGGACGGGCGTGTTCGTCACCGCCTTGCGCGACGCGCTGATGCGGGGCGAGGTCGACTTCGCCGTGCACTCGCTGAAGGACCTGCCGACCGCGCAGCCCGACGACCTCGTGATCGCGGCCATGCCGCGCCGCGAGGACGCGCGGGACGCGCTCGTCGCGCGGGACGGCATGACATTCGAGCAGCTGCCCGACGGTGCCCGCATCGGCACCGGGTCCCCGCGGCGCACGGCCCAGCTCAACCACCTGGCGCTGTCGCTCGGCAAGCGGATCGAGACGGTGCCGATCCGCGGCAACGTCGACACCCGCATCGGCTTCGTCCACGACGGCGAACTCGACGCCGTCGTGCTGGCGGCCGCCGGCCTGAACCGGATCGGCCGCGGTGACGAGGCGACCGACCTGCTGTCCGTCGACAGCGTCCTGCCGGCTCCCGGCCAGGGCGCCCTGGCCGTGGAGTGCCTCGCGTCCGACACGGACCTCGTCGCCGCACTCGGCGAACTCGACGACCCGTACACCCGGGCCGCTGTGACCGCCGAGCGTTCCCTGCTCGCCGCCCTGGAGGCCGGATGCAGCGCCCCCGTGGGCGCGTTCGCCGACCTGCTGGCCGACGGACAAGTTGTCAATGAAATGCGCCTGCGCGGCGTCGTCGGAACCCTCGACGGCACGACGCTGGTGCAGCTGTCCACCACCGGTCCCGTGCCCCAGTCGTATGACGAGGCCATGTCTCTCGGTCGCGAACTCGCGGACGAGATGCTGGCCAAGGGCGCGGCCGGTCTTATGGGGGAGCGATCGCTTTGAACCCCTCAAGTCCGACCACCTCCGCTTTTCCGGCCGTCGCCGCCCACGGACGCGTCACCTTCCTCGGTGCCGGCCCGGGCGACCCGGGTCTGCTGACGCTGCGCGCCGTCGAGGCGCTCGCCGCCGCGGACGTACTGATCGCGGAGCCCGAGGTGCTCGAGGTCGTACGGACGCATGCGCGTGCGGGTGTCGACACGCCGCAGCTGACGATTGCTGACGAAATGTCAGCAGCCGCCGGGGTCCCGGTGATCCGTGACGCAGCCAATCTTGTCATGGAGGCCGCACGCTCCGGCAGGCGGGTCGTGCGTGCCGTCACGGGCGACCCCGGGCTCGACGGCAACGCGGCCGAGGAAATGCTCGTCTGCGCCACCGCCGGCATCCCCTTCGAGGTGGTGCCCGGCATCGCGACCGCGGTGGGCGTGCCCGCGTACGCCGGCGTCCCGCTGCGCGACAAGCAGGGTGCGGACGTCCGGTTCGTCGACGCGAAGACCGCCTCGGCGCGCTGCTGGAGCGAGGTGGGGGCGAGCGACGGGATCCTCGTCGTCTCCGCGACGCTGGAGACGGTCTCGGCTGCCGCCACCGAGCTGGTCGGCGCCGGGCGCAAGCCCGACACCCCGCTGACCGTCACCGTCGCCGGCACCACCACCCGGCAGCGGACCTGGAGCGCGACGCTGGGCACCATCGCGCAGGTGTTCAAGCAGGGCAAGGTGCTCCCCTCGCCCGAGGGCGCCCGGCCCGTCATAGCCGTGGTCGGTGAGCACAGCGCCGCCGCGCGGCGCGAGGAGCTGGCCTGGTTCGAGTCGAAGCCGCTGTTCGGCTGGCGGGTCCTCGTGCCGCGCACCAAGGAGCAGGCCGCCTCGCTCTCCGACCAGTTGCGTTCCTACGGCGCGGTGCCGCACGAGGTGCCGACCATCGCCGTGGAGCCGCCGCGCACCCCGCAGCAGATGGAGCGCGCGGTGAAGGGCCTGGTGACGGGCCGCTACGAGTGGATCGCCTTCACCTCGGTCAACGCCGTGAAGGCCGTCCGCGAGAAGTTCGAGGAGTACGGGCTCGACGCGCGCGCCTTCGCGGGCATCAAGGTCGCCGCGGTGGGCGAGCAGACCGCGGCCTCGCTCGTGGAGTTCGGCGTGAAGCCGGACCTGGTGCCGAGCGGTGAGCAGTCCGCGGCCGGACTCCTGGAGGACTGGCCGCCGTACGACCCGGTCTTCGACCCGATCGACCGCGTGTTCCTGCCGCGCGCCGACATCGCGACCGAGACGCTGGTCGCCGGGCTGATCGAGCTCGGGTGGGAGGTCGACGACGTCACCGCCTACCGGACCGTGCGCGCTTCGCCGCCGCCGGCGGACACCCGCGAGGCGATCAAGGGCGGCGGCTTCGACGCCGTGCTCTTCACGTCCTCGTCGACCGTGCGGAACCTGGTCGGCATCGCGGGCAAGCCGCACAACGTGACCGTCATCGCCTGTATCGGGCCGGCGACGGCCAAGACGGCGGAGGAGCACGGGCTGCGCGTGGACGTGCTGTCGCCGGAGCCGAGCGTGGGCAAGCTGGCGGAGGCCCTCGCCGAGTACGGTGCGGCGCGCCGCGAGGCGGCCAAGGAGGCCGGCGAGACGGTGTTCCGGCCGAGCGAGCGCAGGCCGGGGGCGCGGCGTCGTCGCACCACCTAGGGGTGCGCTGAGCAGTACGAGGGCGGGGTCAGGCGCTGGTGCGCCGGGCCCCGCCCTCGTTTTGGCCGGGGGTGGTCGCAGGGGTGGGGCCCGGCGCGCGCCGTGGCGTCTCCTCGGGCGCCGAACCCGGCGGGCCGGGGCACCTTGCGTTCGGCGCCCTGCGGGGAGCGCCCCGACACACACACGGCCCCGCCGGAGCCGCCCCGGGCCACACGACCGTGCCGCAGCCGCGCCGGAGCCGCCCCGGGGGGCCGGGCGCAGGCTGTCGGCCCCTACGCTTGTTCCGACTGTTCTCGATGCTCGAAGAGGCGACTGAAGATGAGCACGTACGGATCCTTCCCCGGCTCGCGGCCCCGCCGGCTGCGCACCACCCCGGCGATGCGGCGGATGGTCGCGGAGAACCGGCTGCACCCCTCGGACCTGATCCTCCCCGCGTTCGTACGGGAGGGGATCAGCGAGCCCCTGGCGATCTCCGCGATGCCGGGCGTCGTCCAGCACACCCGGGACACGCTGCGGAAGGCCGCCGTGGAAGCGGTCGAGGCGGGGGTATCGGGGATCATGCTGTTCGGCGTGCCGGCCGACGAGAACAAGGATGCGCTGGGCACGGCGGGCACCGAGCCGGACGGAATCCTGCAGGTCGCGATCCGCGATGTGAAGGCCGAGGTCGGGGACGACCTGGTGATCATGTCGGACCTGTGCCTGGACGAGTACACGGACCACGGGCACTGCGGGGTCCTCGACGAGCACGGGCGCGTCGACAACGACGCGACGCTGGAGCGGTACGCCGAGATGGCCCAGGTCCAGGCGGACGCGGGCGTCCACGTGGTCGGCCCCAGCGGGATGATGGACGGGCAGGTCGGCGTCATCCGTGACGCGCTGGACGAGACCGGGCACGAGGACGTGTCGATCCTGGCGTACACCGCGAAGTACTCGTCCGCCTTCTACGGTCCCTTCCGGGAGGCCGTCGCCTCCTCGCTGCAGGGCGACCGCAAGACGTACCAGCAGGACCCGGCGAACGCCCGCGAGTCCCTGCGGGAGCTGGCCCTCGACCTGGAGGAGGGCGCCGACATGGTGATGGTCAAGCCGGCCGGCCCCTACCTCGACATCCTTTACCGGGTCGCGCAGGCGGTGGACGTTCCGGTGGCGGCGTACCAGATCAGCGGGGAGTTCGCGATGATCGAGGCGGCGGCGGAGAAGGGCTGGATCGAGCGCGACCGGGCCGTTCTGGAGACCCTGCTGGGCATCAAGCGGGCGGGCGCCGACACGATCCTCACCTACTGGGCGACCGAGGTCGCGGGCTGGCTGCGCGAGACCCGCTGACGGTTGCGCTGAACGCGCGGGGGCGGTGGGCGGTGTCCGGGGTCATGGTGCAGTGAACTCTGTTACGAAAAACCGAACATGGGTGCGTGTGTTCAGGCGCACCGCTCGCTGACCTGCGAAACTCTTGGGCGTGCGTACGTATTTGGTACGGCAGCGTCGAAGAGGGGTGGACATGCAGGACGGCGATCTCAGGGTCTCGGAGGATGGCCTCACCAAGCTCGCGGATGATCTCGACCAGATGCAGGGGCATCTGGAGCGGCAGATCCGCGACATGGACCGGGTGGTCGACAGCATCGCGGCGGGCTGGCAGGGGCCCACGGCCACGGCGTACCGCGCCCTGCACCGGGGGGCCGCCGAGGACGCCGTGCGGATCCGGCAGGTGCTCTCCCTCCTCGAACAGGCGACCAGGGCCTCCCGCGACGGCTTCACGGCCCAAGAGCTGGAGGTCCTGGCCGCGTTCAGGCGCGTCCAGAGCCAGGAGGACGTGTCCGCGTCCGCCGAGGAACTGACCGTGCCGGACCAGCCGGCCGCCCCGCAAAGCCGTCTGCAGGACATCTGAGAGCAGCAAGGAACAGCATCACCATGTCGGACGACGACCGGATAACCGTCGATTTCGCCACCCTGCAGCGCCTGTCGGGGGATCTGGAGGAGATCCTCAAGGACCTCAACGAGAAGCTGGAACTGCTCTACGAGCGTGCCAAGAAGGCCGTTGTGAGCTGGGACGGCGAGGCCCGCGAAGCCTTCATCGACGAGCTGGACAAGTGGGACCGCTCGGCCCAGGACCTCAAGGCCGCGCAGGCCTGGCTGCACGAGGTCGTGGTCAAGGGTCACCTCAACTACGCCGCGGCGAACAGGTCCGTGCTCCAGGGCTGGGGAGGCGGCGCCTGATGGCCGGATCCACTCCGGGCCCCACCCCGGCGCCGCCCGCCGGAGGCGGCACCATCGACGTCAAGCCGTCGAGCCTGTGGACCGTCTCCGGCCGGGTCGCCGGTCAGCAGGACCCCATGATGCGCGGCGGGAACACGCTCGTGCAGGAGCTGCAGAAGTACCCGGACGCCGGCGGGGCGGGCACCAGCGCCGAGAAGTTCGCGCAGGCCTACAAGAAGATAGGCAACCGCTGGCTGGAGGTGTTGGGCAAGAGCGTGGTCAGCATCGGCGGTGTCGCCGTCGGCTTCACGGAGACCGCCAACGCCTACACCAAGGCCGATGCGGCGGCCCACCCGAAGCCGGGACAGGCCCCGGAGCAGCGCCCGTTGCCCACGGTCATCGACAAGGACCCCAAGTTCGCCAGCGTCCCCGACATCAAGTGGGGTGACGACGACGGCGGTGACGACCTGATCCGCGGCGCGATGGAGGGCATACCGGAGATCATCCGGGACGTCCTGCAGCCCGTCGCAAAGCACGTCTTCCGCGTCGGCAAGGTGGCGGACGTCCACCCCTTCCCGCAGCAGCACTACCTCAACTCGCACTGCCACAGCTGGATGAACGCCTCGACCGTCCCGGGCAACACGGCGGCCGAGCTGACGATGATCATCGGTACGATCACCAACCACCAGAAGGCCGACTGGGAAGCCGCCATGCGGACGTTCTGCAGCGCGCTGTGGGGCGCGACGGACTGGGGTCAGTCCGGTCCGTCCCGGCACGGCTACCAGTGGGCGCACACCACCCCGCCGCCCGGGACGCGGACGGCCACGGGCAGTCAGCCGGTGATGAGCGTCCTGAACGACGTGGCGGTCAAGATCAGCGACTGTCTGCTCGAGTACGCGGAAGCGGCCGTCGAGCTGAACCACGACGTCTTCGAGGAGCTCAAGCGGGCCATGAGGGAGGCCGCCACGAGCATCCTCGACGACCTGGAGAAGGCCAAGGAGAAGCCCAGCCTCAAGAGCATCGCCGGCGCGGTCACCAGCGTGGCCAGCGGGATCGGTGGGGCCGCCGGCCTCCTGCTGAAGTTCGACGTCAACACGGTCCTGAAGCTGGACAAGGCCAAGCTCAACCGGATCGTGGACAAGTACACCGGCATCGTGGACGGTCTCACCACGCGCATGGAAGCGCTCGAGGGCGTCCTGAACGAAGCGCACATGAGCGCCCCGAAGTTCGAGGCCGGCGTCGCCCGCGCCCACGGCTTCGGCGCCCGGTCCCTGGAGGACTTCAAGACCACCTCGCAGACCTGGCTGAAGATCGACTCGGCCACCGGCAAGTACGTGCTGGACCTGGCCGCCAACGAGTACATGGCGGACGGCCACACGCTGGACAAGCACGTGGGCAAGACGGACGAGCAGCTGGTGCAGCGCCTGCGCGACCAGCAGGTGGCCGGCCCGACCGCCGCCTGGCCGCACGGCAAGCCGAGGCCGAGTGGCTCCTCTGCCTTTCCGAACTACCAGCGGGCGCAGGAACTCACCCAGTACAACCTCAACCAGAAGGCCGGGGAGATCGAGGCCTGGATCAAGGGGCCGCCGCCACCTGCAGACGGCGCAGTGAAGTCCTTCACGGGGACGGCGCCCCCCGGTGAGACCAGCGGCCGCAGCGTGAGCAAGCAGCCGACCAACCCTGCCGATCCGCTGTCCGGATTCAAGCAGGGCGGCATGCAAGCCAAGGTGGAGGACGTGACGGGCATCGACACGAGGATCAAGTACGACAGCAGCCGCAATCCTCCGTTCACCGTCATGACGTCCATGCCCAGCAAGTGAGAAAGGCCCTTCGAAGATGTCCATCGACCAGGCGTCGTGGGAAGCGGCGGTACGGCACCTCTACGAGGACGGATTCGCGTTCATCGCCACCGGTCCGCGCAAGCACGAGGACTGGCGGGCCGACGTGCTCGCCGTCATGGAACGCGCCGTCCCCGATCCGCGCGGCTGGGCCGGGCTCGACGACACCGCGAACGAGCGCTCCCCGGAACACCCCGCCGTCCCGTTCTGCCGCCCGTCCTTCAGGGACGATCCGTCCCGCCCGCTCACCCCGGCCGACGTCGGGGAACGGTTGCACGAGATCGACCGTGCGAGCGCCGAGAATCTCCTGCTCGCGATCACCGAGGACGGCTGCACCCTGCGGAACCTCGAACGGTTCACCGAGAGCTTCGAAGAGCTGCACGGTATGGCCCGCACCCTCCTCGCCCGCTACGGGGACGCGTTCACCTGCCACACCAACGTCAGCTCTGTCGGGCACGTCGGCACACTGGACTTCGGGGGCACATCCCTGGGCTGGATGCCGATGACCTACTACGGGGAAGACTGCGGCCTGGTCGTGGTCTCCGAGACCGAGGTCGGGCTGTTCTGGGCGTTCGGCGACATCTGATCCCCCAGAGGGGGAATCCATGCCGACCCGTTCAACGCGAATTGAGACGATGATCCGATGCTGACCCGATCCGCCACCTACCCCGACCGGGAGACCGCCCAGTGGGCCACCCAGCAGGTGGTGAACGCCAACGAGCAGGTCATCCACCGCTGGCTCGCCCAGGGGACACGCGCCCGCCTCACCCTTGAGGCCGCCTGGCCGTCCCGTGAGGAGCCCGTCGGCCGGGTGCAGCTGGAGGCGATGCTGCTCGCCGGCCACGGGCCCGTCGACGTCCGCGCCGCCCGCGTCGTTCTGCGCCGTGAGCCCGCCAGCCCGTACGGATTCGTCGTCCTGACGACCGTCCCGTTCTACCCGTAGAGGCGACCGACCGTGTCCATGAAGCCCCTCGAACACGACCGGCGATACGGCGAGCTGGACCAGGTGCTGCGCGCCTACCTCGGCCAGCCCGCCGACGACACGGCGGAGCTGCGCAGCCGCGCGCTGGACGCCTACCTGCGCCACACCTGGCACACCCGCCCCTGGGCCATCGCGGAGGCGGAGCGCCAGCTGCGCGAGTACGGCCGCAACCCCCCGGGGCGCCTGCGGATCGACCTCGGCGAGTTCTACGCAGTCCCCGACGTCGGGATCCCCCAGTCCGCGATCGCCGACTGGCTCTTCGTCCTCGCCGACCACCTCAAGCAGAGCATCGAGAACGGTGAGGTACCGCCGCCTGCGACCCCGCAGACGCACTGGGAGTGGCACGCCCGGTTCCCGGAGACCGGGCAGCTCCTGGGGGGCTGGTTCTCCCAGGACATCGTCGACCAGTTCTCCGACCACGAGGCAGCGGTCGCGGACTACGCCGCCACCACCGACCCCCAGCTCGTCGCCCGCCTCGTCGGTGAGCTCCACGAGCTCCTCGCCCTCCCGATGGACGAGGGCGACTATGCCCTGGCCGCCGCGGAACTCGGCATGGAGGTCAACCCGCCCGCGCCGTTCTCGTACGGAGCGTGGTTCCAGTCGGTGGCGACGGCCCTGACGAGCGGCTGACGGCCCGGAGCCGGGAAGCGCCCGGCTCGCGCTCGCTTGTACGCAGGCGCACTCTGGAGGGAAGGGTGACCCCCTGGAGGTGATGCACCATGGCCACGCTCGTCGGGTGGCATGTGGAGCTCGAATTCACCGAGGAGGGCCACCGCACCAGTGCGGCGGCCCTGGTCAGGCTCGGGGACGGCTCCGAGATCAAGGCGCGAGGCTATGCCTTGCGCCACCCCTCCGACCCGGAGCAGTTGAGGGTCGGGGAAGAGATCGCGGGCGCTCGCGCGCTCATGGATCTCGCGTCGCAGATGTTGCAGAAGGCCCACTCCGAGATCGACGAGGCGACGGGCCGTCATTCCTACCCGCTCAACAGCTGAGCGGGCGGCCTCACAGGCCCGCTGAAGGGCTCCGGCCGGAGCCCTTCAGCGGGTCCTGCCGCGAAACAGGACCGCAGCCAGCGTCACGGCCACGGCCGTGATGCCCGCGCACCAGGTCAGGGCCACCCAGGGGGCGTCTCCCGCGGGCTGTGCCAGGAGCAGTGCGCGCAGGGATTCGATCACCGGGGTCAGCGGCTGGTGGTCGGCGAAGCCGTGGAGCCAGCCGGGCATGGTCTCGATGGGGACGAAGGCACTGGACGGGTACGGCAGGAACATCATCAGGAAGGTGAAACCGCCCGCTGCCTCGGGGGATTTGGCGAGCAGCCCGAGTACGGCGGCCAGCCACGAGATCGCCGTGATGTACGCGAGCAGCAGCCCGGCCGCCGCGAGGAAGGCGAGCGGGCCCGCCTGCGGCCGGAAGCCGATGGCGAGGGCCACGGCGAGGACCAGGGTGGTGGACAGGAGGTTGCGCAGCACGGAGGCGGTGACGTGCCCGGCGAGGATCGGGATGCCGCCGACGTCGAGGGTGCGGAAGCGGTCGACGACCCCGTTCTTCATGTCCTCGGTGACGCTGACGGCGGTGCTCGCCGCGCCGAAGCCCGCGCACAGCAGCATGGCGCCGGGGACCACGTACGTGACGTACGCGGTGCCGGTGTCGATCGCGCCGCCGAAGAAGTAGACGAAGATCAGCATCAGTACGACGGGCAGCATCAGCGCGGTGACCAGCGCGTCCGGATTGCGGCGGCTGATGCGCAGGCTGCGGCCGGCCAGGGCGAGGGCGGCGGTGGAAGTGGTCACCGGGTGGCTCCCGTCAGGGTGAGGAACACGTCGTCGAGGGTGGCGCTGCGGACCGCGAAGCGGGCGACGGCGGTGCGGTCCGGGTCGAGCTCGTCGAGCAGTGCGCGGATGTGCGCGGCGCTCCCGTCGGTGGCCAGGCCGAGCGTGAGCTCGTCCGGGGCGCGGTGCACCGCGCGGGGGGCGAGCGTCTCGTAGGCGGACCGGGTGGTGAGCGTGAGGTCCAGCCGGTGGCCCGCGACGCGGGACTTGAGCGCGGCGGGTGTGCCTTCGGCCGCGATCCGTCCGTCGGCCAGGACGGCGACGCTGTCGGCGAGCCGGTCGGCCTCCTCCAGGTACTGGGTGGTGAGCAACACGGTCGTGCCGTCGGCGCGCAGCTCCCGTACCAGGTCCCACAGGTCCTGGCGGCTGCGCGGGTCGAGGCCCGTGGTCGGCTCGTCGAGGAAGAGCACCTCCGGGCGGGAGACCAGGCTCGCGGCGAGGTCGAGGCGGCGGCGCATGCCGCCCGAGTACGTCTTCGCCGTGCGCGCGGCGGCCTCGGTGAGTCCGAAGCGGGCGAGCAGTTCGTCGGCGCGGGTACGGGCGGCGCGCCGGGAGAGTCCGCACAGCCGGCCCGTCATGCGGAGCATCTCGGCGCCGGTCTGGAGGTCGTCGACGGCCGCGAACTGCCCGGTGAGGCTGATGGCGCGGCGGACGAGGGCCCGCTCGGCGCGGACGTCGCGGCCCGCGACGCGGACGGTGCCGGAGTCGGGCTCGGTGAGGGTGGCCAGGATCCGCACGGCGGTCGTCTTGCCGGCGCCGTTGGGGCCGAGGAGGGCGAGGACGCTGCCGCGCGGGACGGCGAGGTCGATGCCGTCGAGGACGCGGAGGTCGCCGTAGGACTTGGTCAGCCCGGTGGCGTGGATGCCGAGGCCGCCGGAGGCGTGCGTGGTCATGAGGGATGGTGCTCCCTTCCAAGCTTCTGCGTATGCCTTACGCTCTTCTGTGTAAGTAATACACAGAACTAGGATGGGGGTCAATCGAGGAGTGGGCGGTCATGGCGGACGAGGACAGCGGGTCAGGGCTCCCGGCGAGCCTGGAAATGGCCTGGGGCTTGCGCGAACGCCCCGGCAAGGGGCCGCGCCCCACGCTCACGCTGCCCCGGATCGTGCAGACGGCCGTCACGCTGGCCGCCGGCGAGGGGATGGACGCCGTCTCCATGGGGCGGGTGGCCAAGGAGCTGGGCGTCTCGACGATGTCCCTCTACCGGTACGTCTCCGCGAAAGAGGAGCTGTACGTCCTCATGTCGGACGCGGGGGTCGGCACACCGCCGCCCCTGCCGCCCGAGGCGGAGGGATGGGGCTGGCGCGAGCTGCTCACGGACTGGGCGTACGCGCAGCGGTCCGTCCTGATGGCCAACTCCTGGATCCTGCGCATTCCGATCACCGCCCCGCCCGCCTCCCCGAACCAGCTGGCCTGGATGGAGCGGGGGCTCGCGGCGATGGCCGGTACGGGCCTGACGGAGGGGGAGAAGATTTCGACGATCATCCTGGTCGGGGGCCTGGTGCGGAACGAGGCCACCATGGCCGCGGACATGATCGACGCCATCGTGAAGTCGGGGGTCGCCCCGGAACAGGCGCTCGGCCAGTACGTCCGCACGCTGAAGCTGCTGACCCGCCCGGACAGCCACCCGGCTGTGACGCGGCTGCTGGACTCGGACGCCTTCAGCGGCTCCGGCGAGCCGGACTTCCAGTTCCGCTTCGGCCTGGACCGCATCCTGGACGGGCTGGCGGCGCTGGTGGCGGGGAGGACGGGGGCGGCTTCGGCGAGTGCGAGTCACTCAAGCGGTGATCGGTGACGTGCAGCTGGGCCGTCATCGCCCGCGAGGTCAGACGGGCGGCAGTAGATCACTCTCGCTGACGGTGTACGTCAACGGGGGGTAGACGAAGTCCGTTTCGTTGTTCTCGCGGCGCCGCAGTCGGTAGAACTCGCGCCTCTGCTCGTCGTCGGCCGATGTGAGGCGCGCGCCCTGCGGGAGGTGTGCCTGTCCGTCGCGAAACCGGACGAAGGTCTTCGACGTCCGAAACGTCATGCCCAGCCATTGGTTGTCCGCTGTCGAGGCGGGCGCGTCCAGCACGATCTTGTGCTTGAATCGCCGATTCGAGTCGACAGAGAACGCGACGACACTGTTGTGGGTGAGAAGGAACTCGAACGTGTCGGCATCGGACCCCTTTGATTCGAATATCAGCTTCCGTGGTGGGCCCGCTTCGGGATGCCGATAGCAGGAGAAGACGGCGATGAAGGACTCTTCGGCCAGATCCAGGGCCTGGTCGGAATGGCTGCCCATGGTTCTGTAATCATTCGCATAGCTCTCGATGAGGGCGTTGTTGAAGCCGACCGGGATCGCCGTATGTTCCTGAACCTGTCGAGCCAGCCGTTCGTGCACCGCGCGGAAACGCTGCGTCGGGCTGCTGTACTGAGTGGTGGTGCGTACGAGAGGCACACCCTCCGCATCGTCGAGCCTGGTGAGCACGGCACCTTGCCGTCCCTTTCCCACGTCTTCCAGACGAGCCGACGTGGACAGCTCCGCAAAGAAATCCTGCCCGGTCGGCAACGAGCACGAGATGATCTCATCCGAGATCTCATACTCGGGGCGCAACATAGTCTCCCGTGTTCATGCTGAAGAGGAATTCGTCGCCGTAGTCGATGAAGGACGAGGTCCTGTTCTCCTCGGCGTACAGCCTGCGCAGCTCGTCCATGCCCTCTGGCGTGGGTGGCCCCAGCTTCACCCATTCCCCCGCCGCTTTGAGGAACGTGTGTCCGTTCTTGTGAACGGCTTCGGCGCTCGAACAGCGCACCACGTACCCCAGGCGGGTCGGCAGCATCTCGGCGCCCAACGTCGAGGGCCGGATTTCGTGCGTATACAGGCGGTTGGTGGACAGCGGCATGAAGAACACGGAGCCGGGGTACAGAGTCAGGGCGAACTGCGGGGGGAGCGCGGCCCCGTCATGTTCCTCGATCGGCTCCTTGAGGCGAAAGTGGAGTCTGGTCAGCCCGCTGGCACGCTTCACACCGTGGTCGAAGGCGTCTTCGGCCAGAGGCTGCAGCTTTTCGAGCCCGTCATAGAAGGTACAGAAGGCCATGATGCCATTGACGGGCATGTCCTTGGTCTTGTCGGCATGGGCCGATATCTTGGCCTTGGACTGCTTGCGCTCGGCCGTGGCAAGGGTGTTGTGGTAAATCTGCGCGAGGACATGATTCAGCGGTGCCTGGCCCTGGAAGACGGTGGCGGCCTCGCGATTCAGAGCCTCGACCATGCGGATGTCGGTCGCGCGAAAGCCCTCGGTCGGCCCCGAGAGATTCGTGGAGCACCGGAGCAGGCGGAAATGCAGCTCGTCACCGTTCTGCTCGACGGGCGTCAGATAGATTCCGCTGCGATGGGCAGTTCCAGGCTTGGTGGACTCCGTCAGGGACTGGAAGGCGTGCTCCGCACGGATCCGTCCGAAGTGATCGGCGTCGAGGTCGAAGAAGCGGCGGTAGTACACGCCGGCGCCGTGTACCCGGATGGGAACTCGGCCGACATCGACGAGGTTCCAAGGTGTGTCGACGCCCTCGTCGTAACCGTGCGACAGCTCCCGGATGACGAACACCCGGTCCGCGGCCTCCAGTTGGCGGCCGCTGATCCCGGATACGTCGCCACACAGGTAGACGGTCTTCTGTGCGAGGCCGGGCGAAACGGAGGCGAGCTCCTGCGGTGTGATCGTGGACCCGAAGAAGTCCCTGATCAGTTCGTTGTCCCGCAACGTCGAAGGCGCAACCAATATGCTGCTCGCATCATCGATGCGGGCTTCCGTCAGCTCTGTCGGGTACATCAAACGGCACCTGCCATTCGCAGATCGTGACCTGGGTGGGCTATCGGGCAAGCCAGCCGGTCAGCGCCGCCCAGCTCGCGGGCGCGAGCGCCAGGATCGGGCCGTCCTGGACCTTCGAGTCCCGGACGTGGACGGTGTCCGGGCCGGTGGCCACCTCGACGCACTGGCCGCCGTCGCTGCCGCTGTAGCTGGACTTGAACCACTTGAGTGCAGTCGTGGCGCTCATGTCTCTCCTAGCAGGCGGCCCAACAGGCCCCGCGTCTGCTCGGTGTTGAGGGCCTGAGTTCGCAGCATTGCATACCTGCGCGCCATGATGCTGACCTCATCGGGGTCCGAGATGAGCTGGCTGCCGCGCTGGGTTTCGGTGTAACCGAGGAGCTGGTGATCCTGCGTCTCCACGATGGTGAACGGGCCGTCGAGAGCGGCGTGTGAGGTCCGGCCCAGCGGCATCACCTGGAGGCTCAGGTCCGGCAGGTCGGCGCAGATGCGGAGGTGCTGCAGCTGCTCCGCGTGCACCTCGTCCCCGCCGAGCCGGTCGCGGAGTACCGCCTCCCAGACCACGAAGCTGAGGGTCGGCGGCGTGCTGCGGCGCAGAATCTCCTGGCGTGCGATGCGGCGGGCGGTCAGCGCCTCGATCTCTGCTTCAGGGTGAGCTGGGACGCGGCACCTGAAGACGGCCCGGGCGTAGTTCTCCGTCTGAAGCAGGCCAGGTACCACCTGGTTGTCGAACCAGGAGAGTGCGATCGCATTCTCCTCAAGGTCCATGTACTCCTCGGCCCACGGCGGAGTCGCGTCGATCGCCGGCAGCCCGTGGGCCGCTACGGACAGCAGCCCCGGCAGCCCCAGATGCTGGTCCATCAGCTCGGCGACGTTCGGCATCAGTGCCCGGCGGCCCTGCTCGATGGACGCGATGGTCTCCGCGTCCAGCCGGACCAGCTCTCCTAGCTGCTTCTGGGTCAGGTTCTTGGCGATGCGGGCCGCGGCCACCATCGCGCCGACCATCTTCATGGTCGTCGCGTTCGGCCGTGCGCGTTTCCTCGGTGGCATGACAGCGAACTCCCCGCCTGTACACGTGGGCTACCCCGTGCGGACCCGTACTCATCAATGAGTACGGGTCGGCGCTCAGCCACACGCTAGTCACGCAACGCGACGATCGTCCCGTGAATCCAACTATTCAGGCGGCTCTCGTGCGCGAGCGTCTCTACCCGCGCTCACCCCGATCCACCGCAGCTGCGCGGCAGTTCACACGTGACACCCTGCGGGCGTGGGGCGTGGACGAACGTCGCGACGACATGTTGCTCTGCGTGAGCGAGCTGGCCACCAACGCCCTGCGGTACGGGGTTCCGCGCGGCCGCGGGTATCTGCTGCGGCTGTTCGGCTTTGAGGACGCGACAGTCCGGGTCGAGGTGCACGACAGCGGGCCCGGGTTTTCCGGGATCACCGGGCGTCCGCACGGTCACGGCCTGACGCTTGTGGCCGCGCTCTCCGACGACTGGGGGGCGCTGGCCCGGACGCCCGGGAAGGTCGTCTGGTGCGAGTTCCGCCCAGAGGTGACGGCGAGCCGGGCCGCCGCCCAGCCGGCGGTGAGGCAGAGCGGGGTGTAGAGCGCCAGGTTGAGGGTGTGGAAGGGGCTGTCCGGCGGACTGTCGAGGAGGCCGGCGGCCCAGCCCAGGCCCGCGAAGCCCCGTACGGTCAGGCCGGCCGCGACTGCTCCCGTGACGGCGCGGGTCGCCCAGCCGCCGCGACCCCGGGCATGGGCGAGTACGGCGATGGCTCCCGTCAGCAGTACGGCGGCCAGGGGCAGCACAGCGGCCGGTCCGAAGGAGGTGTCCAGACCGAGGACGGCCAGGGACAGCGCCCGTTCGTCCGCGGCGGGCCAGGTCGCGCCGGTGGCCCAGTACAGGTGGAGCAGTCCGTCGGCCGCCAGCAGTCCGGCCACGCCCGTTCCCGCGTGCTTGTTCCTCATGTGAGCCCCCTTCGTGGTGGACGAACCGTCACCGTGAAGGAGGGGGCGCACGGGGAGGACATTCCCTGTGCGCCCGGTCACATCAGGCGGGCTGCTCGGGCGCCGTCGCCGTGATCACCGCGAAGGGGGCGCCCTGCGGGTCGGCCAGGACGGCCATGCGGCCCGCCACCATGTCGAAGGCGGGGGCGAGGACCGTGGCTCCCGCCCGCGTGGCGGCGGCCTGGACGCTGTCGACGTCGTCGGCGTGGAAGTACGGGAGCCAGTTCGGGGGCGTGCCGGGCGGCAGGTTGTCGAGGCCCATCATCCCGGCCACCGAGCGGTCACCGACCTTGAACTCCGTGTACGCCGGGCCGCCTTCCATCTGAGAGGCGGCCGTGGTGACCGGCAGGACGGCGGAGTAGAACGCGGCCGCGCGCGGGACGTCGGCGGTGCTCAGCTCGTTCCAGATCAGGGCGCCGTGCTCGTTGACGATGCCCGCTCCGTCGAAGGTGCCGGGCTCCCAGAGGCCGACGGCGGCGCCGGTCGGATCGGTGATCACGGCCATCCGGCCGAGGTCCATGACGTCCATCGCGCCCATCATCACCGAGCCGCCCGCGTCGGTGACCGCCTTGAGGGTGCCGTCGAGGTTGTCGGTGGACAGGTACGTCGTCCACACGGTCGGAGGCATCGGGTCGGGGACGGTGCCGTCCGGGTTCATCGCCTTCATGATGCCGGCGACCGGCTTGCCCTTGAGCGTGCAGACGGAGTAGCCGCCCTGCTCGGCCGGACCGATCTCGCCCTGCCAGCCGAAGAGGTCGCCGTAGAAGTCGAGGGCGGCCTGTTGGTCGGGGACCATCAGGTCGATCCAGCAGGGGGTGCCGGGCTTGTAGGGGCCGTTCATGTCGGGCACGGATGCCTCCGATGGTCGAGGGGGGAAGGACGGGCCGTCCCCTACCCGGCCGGCACGGCCCGAACCGGGCCGTCCGGGTGAACCCCCGCCCGGCGGGACAAGGAGCGGGCCCACGGGGAGGCGCTCCCCGTGGGCCCGTCGTCATCCGGCTGCGGCTGCGGCTGCGGCTGCGGCTGCGGCTCAGGCGGTGGTGCGGCGGCGGCGGCCGGTACCCGCGACCAGGGCGGCGCCCAGGGCGAGGGCCACGCCCGCACCGCCGAGGGCCCAGGTGGTGGCAGCGTCGGCGCCGGTGGCGGCGAGTTCTCCGCCGGTGTGGCCGGTGGTGTTGTCGACGATCGGCTTGGAGCCGCCGTTCGGCTTCGGCTGGTTGCCGTGGTCGCCGGTGGCCGGGTCGGCGGCGACGATCTTCGTCAGGCGGGCCTTGGAGTGCGACTGTGCCCACGGCGTCGGGGTGTCCGGGCCGACCTGGGAAGAGCCCCAGGAGGAGATGCGCAGGTCGCCGAGCGGCGCGTCGGCCGTCACGCGGATGCGGACCTGGATGTCGAAGCTCTGGCCGGCTGCGACGGGGCCGCCCGCCAGGTCGACCCCGAGGAACACGCCCTCCTCCTCGGACCGGATCTCGGCCTCGTGCCAGCCGGTCTTGCCGTTCTTGTCCTTGCTCAGGACCTCGACCTTGACCTGGGAACCCTTCATCGGGACCCAGTCCGGACGGGCCAGGACCAGGCCGACGTTGAAGCCGTCCAAGGCCTTCTTGCCGGAGTTGTCGACGCGAACGGACAGGTTGGTCCAGTCGCCGCCGGCCTTGACGGTCTCCGGTACGCCGTTCACCGCGAGCGCAGGGCCTTCGACGAACGGGTCCTCGTCCCCGCCCTCGGCGCCTTCGATCTTGGTGTTGTACCAGCTGGCGGGGCCCCAGTTCCAGCCGTCGGCACTGATGCTCACGGCGTCGGTGTACATCTCGAAGTTGATGCGCGGGGCGTCCGCGGTGAAGCGGATCCGCACGTCGAGGTCGTAGCTCGCGCCGCGGTCGAGGGTGCCGACGGTGCCGATGAAATAGCCGAGCGTGTCGCCGTCGTCGCCGTCTTTGCCGAGCGCCGTGGCGGGCCACCAGTAGCTGCTGCCGTCCGTGCGGACGATGCGGGTCTCGATCTCGTAGTGGCCGGACTTGAGCTTGCCGTCGGCCTTGCTCATCGAGAGGTGGGGCTGGAGCCCGTTGACCCAGTCGCCGCCCGAGTTGTCGACCGTCACCTTCAGCTGGGTCCAGTCGCCGCCCGGCTTGAAGCCGTTCTTCGGGAGGCCCGCGACGGTGACCTCGGGGCCCATCATGATGCCGTTGGCGTCGACCTGCTGCTTGTCTGCGGCGGGCTTGGGGTCCTTCGCGGGCTGCTCCGCGGGCGCCGGCGCCGGCGCGGTCGGCGCGGGCGACTCGACGACGGGCGCGGGCTTGTCCGCGACCGGCTTGTCCGCGACGGGCTTCTCGGCGACGGGCGTCTCGACGACGGGCGTGGTCGGCGCGCCGGCGTCGGCGGTGGCGTCGTCCTTCGGCGCCACGTCAGGAACGATCACGGCCGGCTGGTCGGCGGCCATGGCGGGCGTGGCGGTCAGGATGGTCGGTCCGGCCACGGCGACCGCGGCGACCGCAGCCATGCGCTTGATCTTCTTCATTTGTTTCCCCCCAGGCATTTTCTTTTGAACATGATCAGATTAATGGGGGTGGGGGGATGGTTGATGGCTTAAACATCACGAAACGCCAACGACCCCGGCAGCCGCTGCCGGGGTCGTTGACCTTTGGTGCGTTCTGTCCTTCCGGACGTCAGAGCTTCTCGGGCGTCCGGATCCCGAGGAGGGACATGCCCTTGCTGAGAGTGCGCGCCGTCAGCTCGCACAGGAACAGGCGGTTCTCGCCGACGACCAGTTCCGGCTCGGGCTTCACGACCGGGCACTGGTCGTAGAACGTCGTGTACAGCGAGGCCAGCTGATAGAGGTACGCGGCCAGCTTGTGCGGGGCGTGGTCCGCCGCCGCCTCGGCGATGAGCTCGCCGAAGTGGTCCAGGTGCAGGCCCAGCGCACGCTCGGCCGGGGCCAGTTCCAGCTCCGGGTGGGGAACCGCCTTGCGGTCGCCCGCGTTGCGCAGGATGGACCTGATCCGGGCGTACGCGTACTGGAGGTACACCGAGGTGTCGCCGTTCAGCGCGACCATCTGGTCCAGGTCGAACTTGTAGTCCCGCGCGGCCGAGGTCGACAGGTCGGCGTACTTCACCGCGCCGATGCCGACGTACCGGCCGTTCTCGACGATCTCCGCCTCGGTCAGGCCCACCTTCTCGGCCTTCTCGCGTACGACCGCCGTGGCCCGCTCGACGGCCTCGTCCAGGAGATCGACGAGGCGGACGGTCTCCCCCTCACGGGTCTTGAACGGCTTGCCGTCCTTGCCGAGCACCGTGCCGAAGGCCAGCTGCACGGCCTTGACCCCGTCGTTCAGCCAGCCCGCGCGGCGCGCCGTCTCGAAGACCATCTTGAAGTGCAGCGACTGCCGCGCGTCGACCACGTAGATCAACTCGGTCGCGCCCAGGTCGGCGACCCGGTTGCGGATCGCCGAGAGGTCGGTGGCCGCGTAGCCGAAGCCGCCGTCCGACTTCTGCACGATCAGCGGGGTCGGGTTGCCGTCCGGGCCCTTGACGTCGTCGAAGAAGACACACAGCGCGCCGTTGGAGCGGACGGCGACGCCCGACTCCTCCAGCAGCTTGCAGGTCTCCACCAGCATGTCGTTGTAGCCGGACTCGCCGACCACGTCCGGGTCCTGGATGTCCATGTCCAGCTTGTTGAAGACGGAGTAGAAGTAGATCTTCGACTCGTCCACGAACCGCTGCCACAGGGCGAGGGTCTCGGCGTCACCGGCCTGCAGGTCGACCACCCGGGCCCGCGCCCGCGTCTTGAACTCCTCGTCGGAGTCGAAGAGCGCACGCGAGGCCTTGTAGAGCCGGTTGAGGTTGGACATGGCCTCCTCGCCGGAGACCTCCTCGTCGGACTTGTGGTCCAGCTCGTGCGGGTGCTCCATCAGGTACTGGATGAGCATGCCGAACTGGGTGCCCCAGTCGCCGATGTGGTGGCGGCGGACCACCTTCTCGCCCGTGAACTCCAGGATCTCCACCATCGCCGCGCCGATCACCGCGGACCGCAGGTGGCCGACGTGCATCTCCTTGGCGACGTTCGGCTGCGCGTAGTCGATCACCGTGGTGCCCGGATTCGCCGCGAACGGGACGCCCAGACGGTCGTCGCCGGCCCGGGCGGCGAGGGTCTCGATGATCGCCCGGTCGGTGAGGGTGATGTTGAGGAAGCCGGGACCGGAGACCTCGATCTCCTGGATCAGGTCACCCGTCGCAATGCCCTCGACCACGGTCGCCGCCAGCTCGCGCGGGTTGGCCTTCGCCTTCTTCGCGAGCGCCAGGATCCCGTTGGCCTGGAAGTCGGCCCGGTCGCTTCGTCGCAGCAGCGGGTCGGCGGCACCGGCCTCCGGCAGAGCGGAGGCGAGGGCGTCCGCGACGCGCTGATCGACGGAGGAAGCGAGGGAAGGGACCGAGGCCATGAGCTGCCGTTCCTGTGAGGTTGTGCCGGTGGGTGCACTTGGTTGTTCCGACAAGAGCCGAGTATCCCACGCGAGGGCCGCCCCTTTCGCGGGATATCAGACGGTGGAGCAACCTCGGAGCGGCCTCTTCCGTCTGGGAGAATGGCTGAAGCCAGCATTCGAGATAGAAGGACGTGTCGTGGCTCAGAGCAGCACCGAGACCGACTGGGTCTCCCGTTTCGCGGACGAGGTCATCGCCGAGGCGGAGCGCCGAGCACCCGGCAAACCTGTCGTCGTCGCGTCCGGACTCTCCCCCTCCGGCCCGATCCACCTGGGCAACCTCCGTGAGGTCATGACCCCGCACCTGGTCGCGGACGAGATCCGCCGCCGGGGCCACGAGGTCCGCCACGTCATCTCGTGGGACGACTACGACCGCTACCGCAAGGTCCCCAACGGCATCCCCGGCGTCGACGAGGAGACGTACGGCCAGTACATCGGCCGCCCGCTGACCGCCGTCCCCGCCCCGCCCGGATCGCAGTACGGCAGCTGGGCCGAACACTTCAAGGCAGCCCTGGTCGAGGCGCTGGCCGAGCTGGGCGTCGAGTACGACCCCATCAGCCAGACCGAGCAGTACACGACCGGTGTCTACCGCGAGCAGATCCTGCACGCGATGAAGCACCGCGGCGACATCGACGCCGTCCTCGACCAGTACCGCACCAAGCAGAAGCCCGGCAAGAAGCCCCAGCAGAAGCAGGTCGACGAAGCCGAGCTGGAGGCCGCCGAGGGCTCCGGCGCGGCCGCCGAGGACGACGGCAGCAGCGCCGAGGGCGGGTACTTCCCGTACAAGCCGTACTGCGGCCAGTGCGGCAAGGACTTCACCAAGGTCACCTCGTACGACGACGAGACGACCGAGATGACCTACGTCTGCACCGAGGACGAGTTCACCGAGACGGTCAAGCTCAGCGAGTTCAACCGCGGCAAGCTCGTCTGGAAGGTCGACTGGCCCATGCGCTGGGCCTACGAGGGCGTGATCTTCGAGCCCTCCGGCGTCGACCACTCCTCGCCCGGCTCGTCCTTCCAGGTCGGCGGCCAGATCGTGCACATCTTCGGCGGCGAGCAGCCGATCGGACCGATGTACGCGTTCGTCGGCATCAGCGGCATGGCGAAGATGTCCTCCAGCAAGGGCGGGGTCCCCACGCCGTCCGACGCGCTGAAGATCATGGAGCCGCAGCTGCTGCGCTGGCTCTACGCACGCCGCCGCCCCAACCAGTCCTTCAAGATCGCCTTCGACCAGGAGATCCAGCGGCTCTACGACGAGTGGGACAAGCTGGAGGCCAAGGTTGCCGACGGCTCCGTGCTGCCCGCCGACGCCGCCGCGCACACCCGCGCCGTGCGCACTGCCGTCGCCGAACTGCCGCGCACCCCCCGGCCGATGCCCTACCGGACACTCGCGTCCGTCGCCGACATCACCGCCGGACACGACGAGCAGACCCTGCGCATCCTGAGCGACCTGGAGCCGGACAAGCCCCTCACCTCCCTCGACGAGGTACGACCGCGCCTGGACCGCGCCGAGAACTGGATCACCACCCAGGTCCCGGCCGACCAGCGCACCCTCGTCCGCGAGGAGGCCGACGCCGAGCTGCTGTCGTCTCTGGACGACGAGGGCCGCGAGTCCCTGCGGCTCCTGCTCGACGGGCTCGACTCCCACTGGTCCCTCGACGGACTGACCACCCTCGTCTACGGCGTTCCGAAGGTCATGGCCGGGCTGGAGCCCGACGCCAAGCCGACGCCGGAGCTCAAGGTCGCCCAGCGCACCTTCTTCGCGCTGCTGTACCGGCTGCTCGTGACCCGGGAGACCGGGCCGCGACTGCCCACGCTGCTGCTGGCGGTCGGCGCTGACCGCGTGCGCAAGCTGCTCGCCGTCTGAGATCCCGCAGGCACGCGAAAGGGCCCGCACCCCCAGGGGTACGGGCCCTTTCCACTGACCGGGCGGCCTGACCGGCGGACGCTGACCGGTCGGCCTGACCGGCGGACGCTGACCGGCGGCCCTGAGCCGCCGGCGCCCGCCTACGCGATGTGCTCGGCCTCGCGGTCCTTGTTGTAGCGCAGCTTGAACGCCGGGATCATCCGGCGGAGCAGGGAACCGCTCCGCGGGTGAGTCACGCCGTAACCGTCCGAGAGGTGTATGTCGAGCGCCTCGGCCGACGGGTAGTCCTGCTTCTCGTCGGACAGTGCGCAGAACACCTTGTACGCGACCTCGGCGAACTCCGCCTCGTCAGGGGTCTCCGGGTCCGCGCCCTCCCCCGGGGCGGGCGCGCCCTGCGGCCCCTCCTCGCCGCGCGGAGGGGGGATCGGGACGTCCGGCTGCACCTGCCGCTGCTCCTCCGGGCCCATCGGCGGCGACACCGGCGTCGGCTCCAGGCCCTCCACGTACTGCGGGTTGTAACCACCCTCGTACGCAGCCTGCGGGGCCAGCGGCGCGGCGAACCAGGCGCTGTTGTGGGCCGCGGGCATCGCCGTCGGCTCCACCGCGAAGGGCGGCGGGGCGTGCGTGACGGCGGCCGGGGGCTGCACCGCAGCCGGCCCGCGGGCACCGTCCCCGCCCTGCTGGCCCTGCTGGCCCTGCTGGCCCTGCTGGCCCTGCTGGCCCTGCAGGCCCAGCTGGCCCTGCAGGCCCTGCAGGCCCTGCTGGTACTCCTGGGGCTGCTGCTGGGCGAACTCCGGCGCAACGGCCGCGGCCGCCAGGGCCGGCGCCACCGCCCCACCCTGCTGACTCAGCGGAGGCAGCACCGCCGGCTCGATACCCGCCACCGCCAGCGCCTCCGGCGCCGTCTCCTTCAGCGGAACACCGATCCGCGCCAGCTTCAGCGGCATCAGCGCCTCCACCGGGGCCTTCCGCCGCCAGGAGCGCCCGTACCGCGCCTGCAGGCGCGCCTGATAGATCAGCCGGTCCTGCTCCATCCCGACCGCCTGCTCGTAGGAGCGCAGCTCCCACAGCTTCATCCGCCGCCACAGCTTGAACGTCGGTATCGGCGACAGCAGCCACCGAGTGATCCGCACACCCTCCATGTGACGGTCCGCGGTGATGTCCGCGATCCGGCCCACCGCATGCCGCGCGGCCTCCACCGTCACCACGAACAGGACCGGGATCACGGCATGCATCCCGACACCCAGCGGGTCGGGCCAGGAAGCCGCACCGTTGAACGCGATCGTCGCCACCGTCAGCAGCCACGCCGTCTGCCGCAGCAGCGGGAAGGGTATGCGCAGCCACGTCAGCAGCAGATCCAGCGCCAGCAGCACACAGATGCCCGCGTCGATGCCGATCGGGAACACCAGCGAGAAGCTGCCGAAGCCCTTCTGCTCGGCGAGGGTCCGCACCGCGGCGTACGAGCCCGCGAAACCGATCGCCGCGATGACCACGGCTCCCGCGACCACGACGCCGATGAGTATCCGGTGCGTACGAGTCAGCTGCATCGCGGCCACACGCGATCCCCTCCCCTTGTCGAGCACATACCGAGCGCCGGGTACCGGGCGCTGCGCGCCGAGCGCTTATCGAGCCTTTACGGACCTGCGGCAGGCACAGCGTACGGGTGACTGGATATCAGCACCCCAGGAGGCCCCGCCCCACGACCTCTACTGCTGAGGCTGCGGCGACTGCGGCTGCTCCGCGGGCTGCTTGTTCGCCGTGTCGACCGAGGCCACGGCCTCCTTCGCCGCCGTGATCGCGTCCTGCAGCAGCTTCGCCCGGTCCGGCGCCCCGGCACCCTCGTACGCGGCACCGTTGTAGTCGAGCGTGATCACCACGTTCTGCGTGCGCGCCACGATCGTCGTGTTGGAGAAGTCGACCTCCTTCTTCACGGTGTAGACGACCGACGTCCCCTGGTCGCCGATCCCCGCCGCCGCCTCCGCCTTCGGATCCTGCGCACCCTCGGAGGTCTTCGCCGCCTCGACCTGCTTGTTGTACTGCTCCTCGGCACGCGCGTTGGCGGAGCCGAGCGAGGCGTGCGAGTCGTAGCGGAAGAAGGACAGCGAGAGCCAGCGGTACTGCGAGCCCTTCAGACCGTCCTCGTCCAGACCGTTCCAGGAGCAGCTGGCACGGCTGGTCAGGTCGTTCGACTTGGTCGCCGTGCCGTTCTTGTCCTTCGCCTCCGGAACGAGCGCTTCTATCGTCGCCGTCTGGACCGCCTTGCACGGGTCCGGAAGCGCGGCGAAGGCCGCCTTCTCCAGCGCCGGGGAGGATTTCGCGTTGGGCTTCGCGGACGAGGAGGAATCGGACTTCTTGCCGCCGTTCGAGCCCGAGTCCTTGCCCGAGTCGGAGGAACACCCGGCGACGGTGAGGACCACCGGGACGGCTGCGCAGGCGAGAACGCGGGTGAGGCGCGAGGCTGATCGGTGCATGGTTCCTTCAGTACGTTTGGGGGGTGTGCTTCGGACGCGGGATCCGGGCAACGGTAGCCCGACCGGGTACCCGCATGCTGTGCGCGCCGTCACCCCCGGACGCGGCGCGCACCGCTCACTCGTTGAAACGCTCGACCAGAGCCTGCGCCAACTGCCGTGTCCTGTCCTGGGTTTCGGCACTCGGCGGGACCGCTCCGGGCAGGGACGGCTGCACGCTGTACTCGACCGTGACGATGACATTCGAGGTGCGGAACACGATCCGCACGGTGCGCGCCTGCGCCGCAGTGGCCCCGGCCGGGCTGAGCTTGTCCTCCAGGTAGGACTCGCTGCCGAGGCCCTCCAGGACGCGGGATCCCAGCTCGACCGGGGCGGACGGGCCCACGCTGCCGGACGGCGCTCCCGGCGACGGCGCTCCCGGCGACGGAGCACCGGGCGACGGAGCACCCGCGGAAGGCGTGGGGGCGGCGGGCGGAGGAGCCGCGGACGTGGGACTCGCCGGAGCGGGACTCGCGGTCGGGCCGGGGAAGGGCAGGTGCGCGTCGGTGAGCCGGCGGACGTAGACCTGCCTGGCCTTGTCGTCGTCGCTGGTGGCGGCCCGGTCGTAGGAGACCACACGCTCGAAGCGGACCGAAAGCAGCCGCGTCTCCTCCGGCGTCTGCGCCGTCCAGCGGCAGCCGACGTGCCGGTCGTTGTCGTAGGAGGCGTCCGCGACGCCGGCGTACATCTGGTCGCGCTGCTCGGTCGTGAGGGTGTCCGCGGCCGGGAGCATGACCTTCAGCTTCTTGCTGTCGACGCCGGCCTTGCAGGGCGCGGGCAGACTGCGGTACTTCCCCGGTTGGGCGGGCGCGGCGGAGCTGCCCCCGGCCTTCGAGTCGCTGGTGCTTCCACCGCTGCTCCCGCCGGTGCACCCGGTCAGGCCGGCCGCGCCGGCCGCGAGCGCGGTGAGCATCGCGATGCCTGGCAGGACTCGCCCTACCGCCTTGCGCTGCACGTCCACTGGCTCCCTTCGACCGGCGGGCCCCCCGACGGTCAGGAAAATGCGTTGCCGCGACTTGGGCACGGCTGGACACAATGTCTATCGCACACGCTGGTGCTGGCGCCGGTCCCCTGTCGTATTTGGGATCAAGAGCGAGGCTTTTTGCGCATTATGATTTTTCTGCTGGTTTCGGGGGATTGATTCCATATGTCGTATGTAGAGGTACCCGGGGCGAAGGTTCCGATCCGGATGTGGACCGACCCGGCGTCGGTCGAGGACGGCGCGATGCAGCAGCTTCGCAACGTCGCCACCCTTCCGTGGATCAAGGGCCTGGCCGTCATGCCGGACGTCCACTACGGCAAGGGCGCCACCGTCGGCTCGGTGATCGCCATGAAGGACGCGGTCTGCCCGGCGGCGGTGGGCGTGGACATCGGCTGCGGCATGTCGGCGGTGAAGACCTCCCTGACGGCGAACGACCTGCCGGGGGACCTGTCCAAGCTCCGCTCGAAGATCGAGCAGGCGATTCCGGTGGGGGCGGGGATGCATCGCGAGGCGGTGGATCCGGCGAAGCTGTACGGGTTCGCGGAGGCGGGCTTCGGGGACCTGTGGGAGCGCTTCGACTACGTCACGGATGCGGTGAAGTTCCGGCGGGACCGGGCAATGCGGCAAATGGGAAGCCTTGGCCAGGGAAATCACTTTTGTGAAGTGTGTATAGATGTGTCCGGTTCGGTGTGGCTCATGCTGCATTCGGGGTCCCGGAACATCGGTAACGAGCTGGCTGCCTTCCACATCGGCGTGGCCCGTGGGCTCTCGCACAACCAAGGCCTCGTGGACCGGGACCTGGCGGTCTTCCTTGCGGCCACTCCGGAGATGGAGGCGTACCGCAACGACCTTTTCTGGGCGCAGGAGTACGCGAAGTACAACCGTGCCGTGATGATGAGCCTGTTCAAGGAGGTGTTCCGGAAGGAGTTCCGGAAGGCGAAGGTCTCCTTCGACCGGGAGATCAGCTGCCACCACAACTACGTGGCGGAGGAGCGGTACGACGGCATGGACCTGCTGGTCACCCGCAAGGGCGCGATCCGCGCCGGCAGCGGTGACTACGGGATCATCCCAGGTTCCATGGGCACGGGTTCGTACATCGTGAAGGGCCTCGGCAACGAGAAGTCCTTCAACTCGGCCTCGCACGGCGCGGGCCGGAAGATGAGCCGTACGGCGGCGAAGAAGAGGTTCTCGGCGCGCGACCTGGCGGAGCAGACCAGGGGCGTCGAGTGCCGCAAGGACGCCGGCGTCGTGGACGAGATCCCGGGCGCGTACAAGTCGATCGAGCAGGTCATCGATCAGCAGACCGACCTCGTGCAGGTCGTGGCCAAGCTCAAGCAGGTCATCTGTATCAAGGGCTGAGGCCCGGGTGCAGTTGTCGGGGGAGCGGAGGGGCCCGGACCGTGATCGGTCCGGGCCCCTCCGTGTCGTGTCCTCAGACCTTGCCGGTCCGCAGGCGCCAGAGACGCATGGAGCAACTCTGCTCGGTCCGGTCGAGGGCGATTCCGGCTGCGGCGGGGTCGTTCAACGCCAGAAGAGTCTCGTCGTCCTTCGGTGTCCAGCGGCGGCGGGGCGGAGCGATGCGCATATCGGTGGGCCGGACCCAACTGCGGATTACGGCAGCCTTGGCCTTTTTGCGGTCGAGGCCCAGGCAGCCGTCGTAGTACAGGTGCGCGGCCAGTTCCATCGCCGGTTCCTTGGTGTAGAGGATGTTGTAGACGCCGTCCCGGGCGTTGCGCTTGATGGTGCGCTCTGCCCCTGTGACCTTCTTGGCGAAGTGGCACAGGTAAGCACCCACTGCCGTGCTGGCTGTGGTGAGTGAGACGAACGGAAGGCCCTGGCCCGTGTAACCGACGGATCCGTCGGCGTCGATGACCCCTCGAAGGTAGTCGCGGCGCGCGAATTCGACGCGGGGCGGCTTGATCGTCATCGACTTGCGTCCGTAGGGGATTCCCAGTTCGTTGAGCGTGCTCCGGGCTTCGAAGGAGCAGAGGCTCCACGTCACGGAGTTGTGAGACTCGGTGAAGTTGGTCGCCCGGGTGCGCTCGGTGATGGAGCTGTAGTACGGGGTGAGGGCCTGGAAGTCGCGCAGGATGTGGATGTCCCGCTCGTTGATTTCGACGCTCAGCTTCCCCTTTTGCCCTGCTCCCTGTGCGAGGTGACCGTCGGCTTGGATGAAGCCGAACATGTAGGCATAGCGGGGATCTTGGAGGTCCATGAAGTGTGCGGGGGCGCTAGGGTCCTGGTCAGCCATAAGGAAGTCCTTCTTCCCTGTTGGTGAGGCCCTCGGCTGGGACTGCCATCCCGTCGGGGGCCGTTTGTTGAGGCTGAACCTAGGTGGGGGCGCGGCGTGCGGTGGGTCGATCGAGTGTCGTTCACTCGAACGTATGGCGGAATGTCACATGGCCGCGAAAGGACTTAGTCCTCGTCGCCGTCGAGGAGACGGTCCACGGGCAGTTCGAGTGTGATGCCGGTGGACTCGGGGAGGGGGATGGACATGCCGCGCTTGAAGGGCTTGCGGGAGCGGTAGGCGCCGGCGCGGGGGTCGGTGAAGAGGACGGCTTCGTCATGGCGGCGGTCGGCCACGAGGTAGACGGGGACGCCGGCCTGGGCGTAGCAGTCGACTTTGGTGCCCAGGTCGTCGGACCAGTTGGAGGAGGTGACCTCCAGGACCATGCGGAAGGCGTGCGGGGCGAAGCAGTTCTTCTCGACGTGTGCGTCGCGGTAGTCGGCCTCGACGAGGGAGAGGTCGGGTACCGCGAAGTCGCCCGGCCCGGAGGGCAGCCACAGACCGATGCCCTGCAGGTATTTGAGACCTGCTTGACGTGCTCCAGCTGCGGACAGCTCCTCGATGAGCCAGGTCAAGGACTCCGCGTGAGCCCCGTCGGCAGGTGGTGTCACGGTGAGCCTCCCCTGGAGAATCTCCACTCGGTGCCCGGGAAGCTCCCTGGAGAGTCGATCGGCGGCCTCCGCGATCGTGGTCTCGTGCTGTGTCACGGCCATAGCTTCCTCCTGTTCGTGACTCACGCTTTCGGAGCGTAGCCGCGCCTGCCGGCATTCCGCGTGGATTCACCCGTACGGGCCTGCGAGACGTATGCGAGGACAACTTCCGCTTGAAGAAGCAGGGTTATGCCTCGAACGGACTGGACGCTGATCGCGGCACGGGGAGATCTCGCGTGCCGCTTGCCGCGCTCGTGTCGTCGTCGCCCGGGCGGCCCTCGTGCCGCACCTGCGGAGTGCACGGGCCCTCTAGAGCTCGCGGTGGACCTTCGTGTTCGAGGCCTGGGCGCGGGGGCGGACCACCAGGAGGTCGATGTTGACGTGGCTGGGGCGGGTGACCGCCCAGGTGACGGTGTCGGCCACGTCGTCGGCGGACAGCGGCTCCGCGACGCCCGCGTACACCTTCTCCGCCTTCTCCGCGTCCCCGCGGAACCGGGTCTTCGCGAACTCCTCGGTCTTGACCATGCCCGGGGCGATCTCGATGACGCGCACGGGCTGGCCGACGATCTCCAGGCGGAGGGTCTCGGCGAGGACGCGGGCCCCGTTCTTGGCGGCGACGTAGCCGGCGCCGCCCTCGTACGTGGAGTGGCCGGCGGTGGAGGAGAGGACCACGACCGTGCCGTCGCCGGAAGCGGTGAGGGCGGGGAGCAGGGCCTGGGTGACGTTGAGCGTGCCGATCACGTTGACCTCGTACATCGTGCGCCAGTCGGCGGGGTCGCCGGTGGCGACGGGCTCGGCTCCGATGGCGCCGCCCGCGTTGTTGACGAGTACGTCGCAGCGGTCGAGGGAGGCCGCGAGGGCGTCGACGGCGGCGCGGTCGGTGACGTCGAGGGCGTGGGCGGCGGCGGAGTGGCCGGCCTCGGCGAGCTCGGCGGCGAGGGCCTCGATGCGGTCTTTGCGGCGGGCGGTGAGGACGACGTGGTAGCCGGCTGCGGCGAGCTGCCGGGCGGTGGCCGCGCCGATGCCGCTGCTCGCGCCGGTGACTACGGCGGTTCGGGGGGCGGCCGTGCTCATGTGCGGGCTCCTCGGTCGTTCGGTCGTTCGTACGGGCGATTAACCGCCAGCATAGGCGCGGCTCAGCGGCCGCGCGGGGCGTACATGATCACGGCCATGCCGGTCAGGCAGACGAGCGCGCCGACGACGTCCCAGCGGTCGGGGCGGTAGCCGTCGGCGACGACGCCCCAGGCGAGGGAACCGGCGACGAAGACTCCGCCGTACGCGGCGAGGACGCGGGCGAAGTCGCCCTGGGGCTGGAGGGTGGCGACGAAGCCGTAGAGGCCGAGGGCGATGACCCCGGCGCCGATCCAGGCCCAGCCCTTGTGCTCGCGGACGCCCTGCCAGACGAGCCAGGCGCCGCCGATCTCCAGGAGGGCGGCGAGGGAGAAGAGGGCGGCGGAGCGGGCGATCAGCATGGCTCAAAGGTACGCAGCGCAGAGGTGCAGATGGGGGTGGGCGCGCCCTCGTTCGTGTGATGGTCCGACCGGTCCGGGCTGCCGGTGGCTAGCCTCCGCGCGAGGACGCGAGGACGCGAGGAGGTGGTGGCGGTGCGCCGTGGTGCCGTACGGAGTGTGGTGGTGGCGGGGTTGCTGGCGCTCGGCACGGGTACGCCCGCGGGGGCGTCGGCGTGGGCGTCGGCGGCCGGGTCGGCGGGTGCCGGGCCGGAGGCCGATGTGGCGTACCACGGACAGGTGTACCTGTCCGGGGAGCAGTTGCGGATCCGGCTGGTCCCGGAGAACGACGGCCCGGCCGCGCTGCCGAACGCGACGGTGCGGGTGCGGCTGTCGGCCGATCTCGCGGACCGGCAGGAGCTGGCGGGGGGCTGTGCGCGGGCGGGTCTGCACGAGGTGGTGTGCGAGACGGGGCCGCTGCCGCTGCGCGGGCGGGGCCGGCACATCGGGCTGGCGCTGGGGCTGCGGGAGCAGGCGTCGGAGGTGGTGGTGCAGGTGGACACGTGGTGGAACGGCGGCGCGACGGACCGGAACCACATGAACAACGAGCACGTGGTCCTGGCCCTGAACACGGGGGACGCCTACGCCTTCTAGCCGCTCGTGTCCGGCCTGCGTGGTCCGGCTGCCTGGTCCGGCCTGCCTGGTCTGAGCGCCGGGGCCGGGCCGGTCGGGGGAGGCCGGCCGTGCGGCGGCGGTCCGGCCCCGACCCGGCGATGTCAGGCCGTGCCGAATTCGACGAGCGCCTCGTCGACGATCCGTTCCAGGCGGGCGTGGTGGGCGCCGCGCCAGTAGACGCGCTCGCACTCGGCGCATTGCGCGAACACGTCGTAGGTGCGGTGCGTGCCGTGTTCCAGGCGGTCGCCGACGCTGTCCTTGTCGGCTTCGTGGAGCGGGCCGTTGCAGGCGGTGCAGCGGGTCCAGGGTGCGAGGGTCGGGGCGAAACGGCTGAGGACGTCCCGCAGTTGCTCGTCGGGGTTGTCGCTGTAGACGTACGCACCGGCGAACAGTTCGCGGCGGCGCAGCAGGCCGCGGTCGCGGGAGAGCAGGACGCGCTGTTCTGCGGCGGAGCGGGTGGCGAGGGCGGGGTCGCCGATGTCCTCGTTCTCGTAGGCGGCGTCGACGCCGAGCAGGCGCAGGCGGCGGGCGAGCGTACCGAGGTGGACGTCGAGGAGGAAGCGAAGCGGGGCGCCGGGCACCTGTTGGGGCCGGTCGACGCCGAACACCTCGACGTTCTCGCCGTCTTGGGGGACGTAGGAGACGGGCACCTCGTGGCCGTCGACGAGGAGGCGGCCGACCTCGGTGAGCGGGACGCCGGCCGACTCGACGACATGGCCGAGGCTGGAGGCGCCGTCGGTCGGGGTCGGTACGCGTTCGGCGCGCCGGCTGGGCGAGGCGAAGAGGCGCAGTTCGGGCGCGAGGGTGAGCTGAATGCCGGGTCCGTTCACCCTGTCAGCATGCCATTGCCCAGGTGGTCGCCGCGGCCGATTTTACGAGGTCGCGGCGGCCTGGTCGAAGGTGTCGCGATGGGCGCTGACCTCGTCGAAGTGGTTCTCGGCCCACAGCTTCACGGAGGACAGGAGGCCGCCGAGGCTGCTGCCGAGATCGGTGAGCCGGTAGTCGACGCGGACGGGAACGGTGGGGGTGACGGTGCGGGTGACGAGGCCGTCGCGTTCCAGTGAGCGCAGGGTCTGCGTGAGCATCTTCTGGCTGACGCCGGGGATCTTGCGGCCGAGGTCGCTGTAGCGCATGGATCGGTCCTCGGCCTGGCCGAGGGCGCTGACGATGAGGCCGACCCATTTGTCGCTGATCCGGGCCAGGAGCTGGCCGGTGGGGCACTCCCTGAGGAAGGCGTCGTAGGCGAGGCGGGCTTCTTCGCGGCGGGCCGCGGCGGTGCTGGTGGCCATGGGTGCCCCACTTCCGGGTCGGGTACGCACCCGCAAGTACGTACTTACGAAAAGAGAGTACCTCTCCCTAGGTTAGTGCTCATCGCGAATGAGCGAGAGCCAATGAGCCAACGAGCCAACGAGCCAACGAGCCGATGAGCCGATGGACGAATGGGAGAAGTGAGATGAGCGAGCAGACAACGACGACGACGATGCTGGCGGCCGTGGTGACGGACTTCGGCGGCCCTGAGCGCGTCGAGCTGGCCGAGGTCCCGGTACCCCGCCCGGCGGCGGGCCAGGTCCGTGTCCGGGTCCGGGCCGCGGGGGTCAATCCGGTCGACGGCGCGGTCCGCGGCGGCGTCTTCGGCGGCGCCGGGCAGCGGCTCGGCCTCGGCTGGGACGTGGCCGGGGAGATCGACGAGGTCGGCGCGGACGTGACCGGCTGGAGCCGCGGTGACCGGGTCGTGGGGCTGCACTACGGGATGGTGAAGCCGCTGGGCACGCACGCCGAGTACGTGGTGCTCGACGCCACCGCCGTGGCGGCCGCACCGGCCACCGTGGACGCCGTCACCGCGGCGGGGCTCCCGCTCGGCGGGCTGACCGCCGGGCGTGCGGTGGACCTGCTGGGGCTCGCCCCCGGCTCTTCGGTGCTGGTCACCGGCGCCGCGGGCGTGGTCGGCGGGCTCGCGGTCCAGCTCGCGGCTCGGGCCGGCCTGGTGGTGACGGGCTTGGCGGGTGCGCAGGACGAGACCTTCGTACGCTCGCTGGGCGCGACCGGCTTCGTCCCGCGCGGCTCGGCTCCGGCCGGGCCGGTGGACGGGGTCCTGGACGCGGCCGTCCTGGGGGAGGCCGCGCTGCCCTTCGTACGTGACGGCGGGGTCTACGTCGGCCTGATCCCTCAGCACGCCCCGGCCGCGGAGCGCGGCATCCGGGTCGAGGAGCAGGAGGTCGCGGCGGACGGGGCGCACCTGGCCCGTCTGGTGTCCCTGGTCGACGCGGGCGCGCTCACCCTCCGGGTGTCGCGGACCTTCCCCCTGGGCGAGGCCGCGAAGGCGCACGCGCACCTCGGGACGCCGGGGGTCCGCGGCCGCATCATCCTGACGGCGTGATCCCACCCTGCGGCCCCACCGGATCCCCTGGTCCGCGGGGGCCCACCGGCTCGGCCCGGTCCACCGGCCAGACCGGCTCGGCCCGGTTCACCTGGTGGCGCCAGTCGAAGCTCGGGTGGGGCACTCCGGGCGGGTACTCGAAGACGACCTCCCCCAGGCACTCGAACCCGGCGCGCCGGCACACCGCGTTGGACGCCGGGTGGTCGGTGCCAGGGAAGGCGTGAACGCTGTCACGGGAGCCGTGGGTGCGGACGTAGACCAGGAGTTCCGTCAGCGCGGCCACGGCCAGCCCCCGGCCCTGGAACTCGGGCAGGACGCCCCAGCCGGCCTCGTAGACCGACAGGCCCTGCCACTCCCGCTCCCAGAAGCCGACGGATCCGACGCTCTCGTCCCGCCCGGCGGCCTCCCGCACGACCCGGAACATCCGTCCCGCGGCCGGCTCCCGCGCGCTCATGGCCTCGTACCGCCGCTGCCGGTCGGCGAGCTTCGCGGCGGGTTCGGGGCCACCGAGGTGCGCGGTCATGGCGGGCTCGTTCTTCCGCTCCAGCAGCCAGAAGTCGTCGGCGCTCCAGGGCTCCAGGCGTACGCGTGTCTCCATCGGGCCACGCTATGCCAGTGCGGCGGGCGTCGACGTGGGGTGTATCCCAGGGTTGTCCTGCGGCCAGACCGGGCTGGCCGCAGGATCCGGCCTGATCCGGCAGGACACCCACTGGCCTGATGCCGGCCGGCCGGGGGAGGGGCTTCGGTGGCCCGGCCGTACCGTCAGGGCAACACGTCACGGTCTTCCCGTCCGGCGGCGGCGTTCGGGCAGCTACAGGACCAGGACCAGGACCAGGCCCAGGCCCAGGCCCAGGCCCCGGCGCTGAGCCGGTCCTGACCGGGAATGTCGTCGGAGAAGCCATGGAGGCGTACGCAGGCGCGGAGTTCCGGCGAGACGCCCGCAGACGATCGTCGCGAGCACGGCTGAGCCCCTGGACGGAGTGTCCAGGGGCTCAGCCGCCGAACGGCGGACCCGACGTCCCTCTGTGTCTGATCGAGCTTCAGCCCCTGCCGCCGATGAGTACGGAGCTGTCGGTGACCGGACGGGACGGGAGACGGTCACGCCTGCGATCGGCTGGTCCTATCGGGTCGTGGTACCTCGCCGGGTCCACTTCATGGCGAAGATGGCCGAGCCTCCGATGAATGCCAGCGCGGCTGCAGTGGCGGTCATGATGCCGGCCTCGCTGCCGGACTCGCTGCTTGAGCCGGTCGAGGCGAGGTTCGGCGACGCCCCCTTCGGCTGCTGGCCGGTGGTGGCGCTCACGGGCGCGAAGTTGATGCTCTTGGCGGTGTGGCCGGGAAGGAACTGGCCCAGAGGATCGTCGAGGCCGCCCGGCAGGAAGTCGGCCCACGGGGGCTTGCCCTGGCCGGGGCCCTCGGGACCGTGGCCGGGGCCCTCGGGACCGTGGCCGGGGCCGTCGGGACCGTGGCCGGGCTTGCCGTGGTCGTCGTCGCGACCGTGGTCGCCCTCGTCGCCGTGACCGTGGTCGTGGTCGTGATCGCCCGAGTCACCCTTTTCACCCTTGTCGCCGCGAGGCCCCTTGGGCCCGGCGGGTCCTGCGGGTCCAGCGGGTCCGGCGGGTCCGGCGGGTCCGGCAGGGCCGGCGGGTCCTACGGGTCCGGCAGGGCCGGCGGGGCCGACGGGTCCGGCGGAACCCACGGGGCCGGGGGCACCGGTCGGTCCGGGGGCACCGGTCGGGCCGGGGGCGCCGGGGCTGCCGTCGGGACCAGGGGCGCCGGGGCTGCCGACGGGGCCGGGGGCTCCCGTCGGACCAGGGGCACCCGTCGGGCCGGGGGCGCCGGGGCTACCGTCGGGGCCGGGGGCACCCGTCGGGCCGGGGGCGCCGGTCGGGCCGGGGCTGCCGTCGGGGCCGGGGGCTCCCGTCGGACCAGGGGCACCCGTCGGGCCGGGCGCGCCGGTCGGTCCGGGGGCGCCGGTCGGGCCGGGCGAGCCGGTCGGGCCGGGAGGCCCGCTCGGCCCGGGCGGGCCAACGGCGCAGGCCGCCCTCGTGATGGTGTTGGTGTCCAGCGTAACCGCGCCATTGCGCGCCAGGGCGCGGCCCTCGAGCACGGCGCCGGTGTTCAGCGTGATGGATGTCAGGGCCAGGATGTTGCCCTTGAACTGGGTGTTCGTGTCGAGCGTGGCGGAGCTGCCCACCTGCCAGAACACGTTGCAGGCATTTGCTCCGTTGATCAGGGCTACGACGCTGTTCGGAGCCGTGATCAGGGTCGAGGGGATCTGGAAGATGAAGACGGCCTCGGGGTTGTTCTGGCCGTCAAGAGTGACCGTTCCGGTGAGGTTCAGTGTCGACGAGGCCGTGTAGACGCCGGGCGCCAGCGTTTGTCCGCCGATATCGGGCGGAGTGGCGGTGCCGGGTCCCCGGCTTGCCGCGTCGTTGTAGGCGATCACGAGGTCGGACTTCGCCTGAGCGGCGGCGGCGTCGGTGATGTGCTGCGTTCCGTTGACGATGCCGGGCGGGAAGCCGGTCACCGATGTGCCCGGGTGGAGCCCCAGATCGCCGTTGATGACGGTGGGGCCCGTGTTGGTGACCGTCGAACCGGCCAGGACCGCGTAATTGGTGGCGGTCCCCAGGTTCACGGGGGCTTCCAGGGCGTGAGCGAGGTTCGGGACCAGGGCCGCCGCCGCCAGGAGCGCTGCGGGGAACAGGGCGAGCGCTCGCCGTTTGAACAGATTGCGTCTAGGCCGTCTGTCGGGTGGAGCCGACTGGATGACATCCAATGCCATAGCAGGACCTTTCTTGTTGCTTCGGGTCTCAGTCCTCCCGAAGGAGATCCCGAGCGCCCGCGACGATGGCGGCGCAGGGGCCGAGCCCCCTGCCTGCGCCCCCGCGCAGGCACCCCCTGTGAGGGGGCCGAGAGCGGCTCCCGCCCGAGGTAGTGATACGCGGTCATGCGGGAGGAGTCACGCATATTTCGCAGTAATGAGCTGTAAATAAGAAAAAACGGTCTATGTGAGTGACGTGACAGAGCCCGGCCGGGGTGCCTGTGGACCGGCCGGGCTCTGGGGGTGTGGGCGAGTGGTGCTCGGGTCAGAGGTTCTCGTCGTGCAGGTCCTCTTCACGCAGCAGGTCGTCCTCGCGGCGGCGCGAGGTCTGCTTCTGGCCCCGCTTCTGCTCCTGCTCGCGGGACGGCTTGCCCGGCTGCGGGTGCGCGGGGTCTCCGGAGCGCTGGTGCCCCTGGGGTTCGCGGCCCTTGCCCTGCTCCTGACGCCCCTGCTCCTGACGCCCCTGCTCCTGATGCTTGTCCTGCGTACCGTCCATGGCGGCTCTCCTTGTGCTGCGTGGGGTGCGGATTCCGTGCGGATTCCTCGGACCACGCTGACACGCGCGGTGACACTCTGCATCACGTCGACTACGCAGTGAGGGGGGGCGGATGGCGCCCGCCCGCAAGCCGCCCCCGCAGCCGTCTGCACACCTGAGGCGTGAGTCCCCGCGGGCGGGGAGGTGCGAGACGGCCCCGGACGCCGTGCCCGGGGCCGTCGTCGCCTGCGAAGGGGAAACCCCGCGGAAGGCCGCCCACGGGTGGCGGAAGATCAGGTCAGGTCAGGGCCAGACCAGGCAGTACGGCTGGTGGCCCGCCTCGTGGAGGCGGTGGCTGAAATCCTGCCATTCGTGGAGCAGCTGGTAGACGTTGAAGGCGTCGCTCGGGCCGCCGCGGTCCGGGACCGTGGACCAGATGAAGGCGGCCGCGCCCACCGACTCCTCGCCGATTCCGCGCAGCGGGTCGACCACCGTCATCGGGAGCTTGACGACCGCGTAGTCGGGGTGGAGGACGACCAGCTCCAGCGGGGGCACTTTGTGCAGGGGTATGCCCTCGATGCCGGTCAGGACCATCGCGGCGACCGTCTCCGGCTTGATCTTGGTGAAGAGGCCGCCCATGCCGAGTTCGTCGCCGCCGAGCTCCTCCGGCCGCATCGTGACCGGGACCCGGGCCGCCGTGGCGCCGTCCGGGGCGCCGAAGTACTTGTACGTCACTCCCATACCGCGACCCTTGGGGAGGTCGTCCGACGGCGACGCGGGCTCCGGGACGGCGTCCGCCGCCTCGGTGCCGCGGCGGCGGTGCTTGCCCCGCCGGCGGGCCTCGCGGGCTTCGCGGGCGCGCTGCGGATCGAGGCCGTCCGTACCCTCGCCCGGTCCACCACCGCGTTGCATATCTCCACCCGACTGGTCTTGCTCGCCCCGGCTCCGCGGCCCCCGCCACGCAGCCTGATCATCATGGCAGTGACCTCCCCCGCGGCGACGCGGTGAAACGCCCGCCCGCAAGTCTGTCGCGGCCTCTGAGACCATGGCTGGTGTGAGCTACCCGTACCCGTATGAAGCCCCAGTTTCGCAGACGCTCTTCGAGCGCGCCTCCCTCGTGACCCCCGGCGGCGTGAACTCTCCTGTGCGCGCCTTCCGCGCCGTGGGCGGTACGCCCCGGTTCATGGTGTCCGGCACCGGTCCGTACCTCACCGATGCCGACGGTCGCGAGTACGTCGACCTCGTGTGCTCGTGGGGACCGATGATCCTCGGCCATTCCCACCCCGAGGTGATCGAGGCGGTCCAGGCGGCCGTCGCCCGCGGCACCTCCTTCGGCACGCCCGGCGAGGGAGAGGTGGCGCTGGCCGAGGAGATCGTCGAGCGCATCGCACCGGTCGAGCAGGTGAGGCTCGTCTCGTCGGGGACGGAGGCCACCATGTCGGCGATCCGGCTGGCGCGAGGCTTCACCGGCCGCGCCAAGGTCGTGAAGTTCGCCGGGTGCTACCACGGTCACGTGGACGCGCTGCTGGCCGCCGCCGGTTCCGGGCTCGCGACCTTCGCGCTGCCGGACACCCCCGGTGTGACGGGCGCGCAGGCCGGCGACACGATCGTCCTCCCCTACAACGACCTCGAAGCGGTCCGGGCGGCCTTCGCCGCGCACCCGGGCGAGATCGCCTGTGTGATCACCGAGGCCGCCCCCGGCAACATGGGTGTGGTGACCCCCGCCGAGGGCTTCAACCAGGGGCTTGCGGACCTCTGCCGCGAGAACGGCGCGCTCTACATCTCCGACGAGGTCATGACGGGCTTTCGGACCTCCCGCGCCGGCTGGTACGGGGTCGACGGCGTCAGGCCCGACCTGATGACCTTCGGCAAGGTCATGGGCGGCGGCTTCCCCGCCGCCGCGTTCGGCGGCCGCGCCGACGTCATGGGCCACCTCGCGCCCGCCGGCCCGGTCTACCAGGCCGGCACGCTCTCCGGTAACCCGATCGCCACCGCCGCCGGCCTCGCGCAGCTGCGGCTGCTCGACGCGGCCGCGTACGAGAAGGTCGACGCGGTCTCGAAGGAGATCCAGGGCCTGGTCACCGGCGCGCTCGCCAAGGAGGGCGTGGCGCACCGGGTGCAGACCGCGTCCAACATGTTCTCCGTCTTCTTCACCGAGGACGAGGTGCGCAACTACGACGACGCCAAGAAGCAGGAGAGCTTCCGCTTCAACGGCTTCTTCCACTCGATGCTGGCGCAGGGCGTCTACCTGCCGCCGTCCGCCTTCGAGTCCTGGTTCGTGTCCACCGCCCACGACGAGAAGGCGATCGAGCGCATCGCGGCGGCGCTGCCCGCCGCCGCCCGAGCAGCCGCGGAGGCCACCGCATGAGCAACGAAGGCCGCGACGCCCGCGATGCCCGCGACGTGACGCCCGACATCACCGTCGTGCACCTGGTGCGCCACGGCGAGGTGCACAACCCGGACGGGGTCCTGTACGGGCGCCGCGAGGGTTACCACCTCTCCGAGCTGGGCCGGCAGATGGCGGACCGCGTCGCCGAGCACCTCAAGAGCCGGGACATCGCCTACGTGGTGTCCTCCCCGCTGGAGCGGGCGCAGGAGACGGCGGAGCCGATCGCCAAGGCCCACGGCCTGGACCTGGCGACCGACGGGCGGCTGCTGGAGGCGGAGAACGTCTTCGAGGGCAAGACCTTCGGCGTCGGTGACGGCGCGCTGCGCAAGCCCGGCAACTGGAAGCACCTGACGAACCCGTTCAAGCCCTCCTGGGGCGAGCCGTACGTCGAGCAGGTGGTCCGGATGATGAGCGCGGTGGAGGCCGCGCGCGATGCGGCCCGCGGTCATGAGGCGGTGGCGGTCAGTCACCAGCTGCCGATCTGGATCGTGCGCAGCTTCGCGGAGAAGCGCCGGCTGTGGCACGACCCGCGCCGCCGCCAGTGCACACTCGCCTCGCTGACGTCCTTCACGTTCCAGGGCGACAAGCTGATGTCGGTGGGCTACAGCGAGCCGGCCCGGGACCTTGTCCCGGCGCATCTCCTGGCGGGAGCGAAGCCGGTGAAGGGTGGGTCCAAGGCGTTCGGCGCCTGACCGCCTGACCGCCTGACCGCCTGACCGCCTGACCGCCTGACGGCTCGTCGCCTCGTCGTGGTCCTTGATCGGCGCTCTGTTACGAACCGTTACAGCTTTACCTAAATAAATACAAGTTGCGCCGGGAATCACCGTTCCAGTGCTGCAAGTCGCTCCAAATTGTCCGTTCACAGGGGATTTGGCAGGTCTTGCAAGTGACGAGGGGGGGGACGGTGGCATGCGCGACTTCAGTCGAAGGGGAGTGCTCGGGCTCGGACTTGGGGCTGCCGCCGCGGTGGGGATCGCGGGCTGCGGATCACCCGGCAAGGCCGAGCCCGGCGCCCCCGGGTCGATCAGGAACCCCAAGCCCGGCGGGAAGCCGGCGCCCCGGCCCATCGGTGACGGCTCCACCGCCGACACCGGCCCGCAGCCGAACCAGCCGGCCCCGCCCGTGCCGCTCCAGCCGGGTGAGACCCCGCCGCAGTTCGTCGTCTTCAGCTGGGACGGCGCGGGAGAGATCGGCAACGGCCTCTTCCCGCGCTTCCTCAAGCTGGCCAGGGATCACGGCGCCGCCATGACCTTCTTCCTCTCCGGCCTCTATCTGCTGCCCGAGTCGAAGAAGGCCCTCTACCGGCCGCCGAACAACCCCGTGGGGGCCTCGGACATCGGCTACCTCAAGGACGAGAACGTCCGCTCCACCCTCACGCACGTCCGCGAGGCCTGGCTCGACGGGCACGAGATAGGCACGCACTTCAACGGCCACTTCTGCGGGGGCTCCGGCTCCGTGGGCAAGTGGACCCCGGCCGACTGGCAGAGCGAGATGGACCAGGCCGTGTCGTTCGTCACCAACTGGCGCACGAACACCGGCTTCACCGACCTCGACCCGCTGCCCTTCGACTGCCGCAAAGAGCTGATCGGCGCCCGTACCCCCTGTCTCCTCGGCCGGGACAACCTCCTGCCGACCGCCCAGAGGCTCGGCTGGCGCTACGACTCCAGCTCGCCCGGAGGCCTCCAGGTCTGGCCCGTGCGCAGGTCGGGCCTCTGGGACCTGCCGCTCCAGTCCCTGCCCTTCCCGGGACACTCCTTCGAGGTGCTGTCGATGGACTACAACATCCTCGCCAACCAGTCGAAGAACACCACGCACGGCGTGCCCGCCAACTATCCGGCTTGGCGCACCCAGGCCACGGCCACGTACCTCGGAGGCTTCCGGCGGGCCTACGAGACCAATCGCGCGCCGCTGTTCATCGGCAACCACTTCGAGCAGTGGAACGGCGGCATCTACATGGACGCCGTCGAGGAGGCACTCAAGGGCATGGCGGACAAAAGGGATGTACGGCTCGTATCGTTCCGGCAGTTCACCGAGTGGCTGGAAGTGCAGGACCCCAAGGTGCTCGCCAGGCTTCGCGGTCTGGCCCCCGGCCAGGCGCCGGCCGGCGGCTGGAGCGCGTACCTGGCCGCGGCCTGACCGCCGGCGCTCGACTCCCGGCCGGGCCGGCTGCCGTCCATGGCTGTCGTCCGGCGGTCGTCGATGGCGGTCGTCCATGGCGGTCCATGGCGGTCCTCCGGCGGTCCTCCGGCCGCCGCGCCGCCGCCGGCCACATCCCGGCCATCGCCTGACCAGGGCATTGACATCCCCGCGGGGGGCGCGGTAGATCCACGAATTGCTCATGCGAAACTTTTCACATGAGCCTTAGCCGCGCCCGTGTCCGTCGATGTAGCCGCCGTTCGACCAGCGGCCGCGTCCTCCTGCTGACCGCGGCGACCGTCGCGGGCGTCATGACGCTGACGTCCTGCGGCGGATCGGACGGCGGCGGCAAGTCCAGCAGCTCCGGCGGCAACTACGTCACGGGGCCGAGCGGCATCTCCAAGGTGGCCAGGGGCGAGCGGGACGAGGCCCCGAAGCTGGACGGCGAGACCGTCGACGGCAAGACCCTCGACACCACCACCCTCAAGGGCAAGGTCGTCGTCCTCAACGTCTGGGGCTCCTGGTGCCCGCCCTGTCGCGCCGAGGCCCCCAGCTTCGCGAAGGTCTCCAAGGAACTGGCCGACGCCGGCAAGGACGTCGCCTTCGTCGGCATCAACACCCGCGACACCAGCACGCAGAACGCGAAGGCCTTCGAAGAGACGTACGGGATCACCTACCCGAGCCTGTACGACCCCGCCGGGAAGCTGATGCTCCGTTTCCCCAAGGGCACGCTCAACCCGAACGCGATCCCCTCCACGATCATCATCGACAAGGAGGGCAGGATCGCCGCCCGCACCCTGGCCCCGGTGGGCGAGGAGCACTTGCGTTCGATGATCGACCCGATCCTCGCGGAGCAGTGACCTCGTGGTCGAGTACGTACTCGCCGCCGAGGTGACCGGCGTGAACACCACCGTCCTGAGCGGGGCCCTGCTGCTGGCGCTGCCCATCTCGGTCCTCGCCGGACTGGTCTCCTTCTTCTCGCCCTGCGTGCTCCCGCTGGTCCCCGGCTACCTCTCCTACGTGACCGGCGTCAGCGGCGCCGACCTCGCCGAGGCCCGGCGCGGACGGATGCTGGCGGGCGCGCTCCTGTTCATCGCCGGCTTCACCGCGGTCTTCGTCTCCACCGGAGCGCTCTTCGGCTACTTCGGCGAGACCCTCCGGGAGAACAACGAGATCATCTCGCGGGTCCTGGGCGGCCTGGTGATCGTTCTCGGCCTCTTCTTCATGGGAGCCATCCCGGGTCTGACGATGCGGGAGTTCCGCTTCCACAAGAAGCCGACGGCGGGCCTGGTCGGCGCCCCGCTGCTCGGCGTGCTCTTCGGCGTCGGCTGGACCCCCTGCATGGGCCCGACCCTCGCCGCCGTCACCACGCTCTCCCTCGACCAGGCGAGCGCCGGCCGGGGCGCGCTGCTGACCGTCGCCTACTGCATCGGGCTCGGCCTGCCGTTCATCCTCACCGCGATCGCCTTCCGCAAGGCGCTCGGCGCATTCGGCTGGGTGAAGAAGCACTATGCATGGGTGATGCGCATCGGCGGAGGCATGCTGATCCTGACCGGCCTGCTGCTCGTCACAGGAATGTGGGCCAGCATCGTGAGCGACATGCAGAGCTGGACCCAAAGCTTCACGGTGGGGATCTGAGGACTACACGGACATGAGTACGACTGACAAGGCACCCACCGAGGCGTCCGGCGACCCCTCCGACGAGGCGGCGCGCGCGCCCGCCGCCACGGACCCCTCCGAGGCCGCGGCCGGTGCCCAGCTCTCCACCGCCCCGCTGGAGGACAGCCCCACCGGGCCGGCCGCCGGCATCGGCGTGATCGGCTGGGTCCGCTGGTTCTGGCGGCAGCTCACCTCCATGCGGGTGGCGCTGATCCTGCTCTTCCTGCTGTCCTTGGGCGCCATCCCCGGCTCCCTCATCCCGCAGACCAACGTCGACCCGATGAAGGTCGCCCTCTGGAAGAGGGACAACCCCTCCTGGGTGACGGTCGCCGAGAAGCTCCAGCTCTTCGACGTCTACAGCTCGGTCTGGTTCTCCGCGATCTACCTGCTGCTGTTCATCTCGCTGATCGGCTGCATCGTGCCGCGCTCCTGGCAGTTCGCCGGCCAGCTCCGCGGCCGCCCGCCGGGCGCCCCCAGGCGGCTGGACCGGCTTCCGGCCCACACCACCTGGCGCACCGGGAAGACCCCGGACGAGGTCCTCTCGTACGCGAAGACGCTGCTCGGCGGGAAGCGTTTTCGCACCGAGCGCGGCGAGGGCCACGTCGCGGCGGAGAAGGGCTACCTCCGCGAGGCCGGGAACCTGATCTTCCACGTCGCGCTGATCGTGATGCTGGTGGCGTTCGCCTGGGGCCAGTACTTCAAGTCCGAGGGCGGCAAGCTGGTCCTGCGCGGCAGTGGCTTCTCGAACACGCTCACCCAGTACGACGACTTCAAGTCGGGCACGCTCTTCAACCCGGACGACCTGTCGCCGTTCAGCTTCACGCTGGACAGGTTCGACGCGACGTACGAGATGAGCGGACCGCAGCAGGGCACCCCGCGCGACTTCAAGGCGCACGTCACCTTCTCCGCCGGCGCCGACGGCAAGCCGCAGAAGCGCGAGATCCAGGTCAACGAGCCCCTCGAAGTCGACGGCTCCAAGGTCTACCTGCTCGGCCACGGCTACGCGCCGATCATCTCGGTGACCGACCCCACCGGCAAGGTCGTCTTCAAGGACGCCGTGCCGGTGCTCCCGCAGGACGCCAACCTCACCTCCACCGGAGCCATCAAGGTCACCGACGGCTACAAGGACAAGGACGGCAAGCAGGAGCAGCTCGGCTTCAACGCGGTCTTCGTGCCGACCTTCGCCGGCGACGGCCACGGCACGATGTTCTCGCAGTTCCCGGCCCTGCTCCAGCCGCGGCTCATGCTCAACGCCTGGCACGGCAGCCTCGGCGTGGACTCGGGCCTGCCGCAGAACGTGTACCAGCTCGACACCACGAAGATGCAGTCGTTCAAGGACGAGTCGGGCGAGCTGTTCAAGCAGAAGCTGGCGCTCGGCGAGACGATGACCCTGCCGAACGGTGCGGGCTCCGTGAAGTTCGAGGGCATCGAGCGGTGGGCCACCTTCTCCGTCACCCAGCAGCCGGGCAGCGGCCTCGCCCTCGCGGGCGCGGTCGCCGCCATCGCGGGCCTGGCCGGATCGCTGTTCATCCAGCGCCGCCGGATCTGGGTCCGCGCGGTGACCGGCAAGGACGGCGTGACCGTCGTCGAGATGGCGGGCCTGGGCCGCAGCGAGTCCACCAGGCTTCCGCAGGAGCTGGCGGACCTCGCCGCCTCGCTGCACCGGCAGGCGCCGTCCGCGCCCGCTGCAATGGCCGAACCACGTGTTGAAGAAACCCCTGAAGGAGAGCGCGGATGACGCCGCTCGCAGCCGCAGCCAACGAGAATCTGGCTGAGATCAGCAATTACCTGATCTATTCGTCGATGGCGGTCTACACGCTCGCCTTCTTCGCGCACATCGCCGAGTGGACCTTCGGCAGCCGCAGCAAGGTGGCCCGTACGGCCGCCGCGCTGACCGCCGCCGAGGAGGACCGGGCCGCCCCCGCCGTGCAGGTCCGCGGCAAGGGCGCCGGCACCGCCGTCCTCGACAAGCCGAAGGTCGTCACCCGCTCGGCCGCCGGGACCCGCGACGTGCCGGACGGTCCCGGCGCCGCCGGCGGCACCGTGCAAGGTGACCTGTACGGGCGGATCGCGATCTCGCTGACCGCGCTGGCCTTCCTCGTCGAGGCGGCCGGAGTCGTCGCGCGCGCGATGTCGGTGGAGCGGGCCCCCTGGGGCAACATGTACGAGTTCTCGATCACCTTCTCCACGGTGGCCGTCGGCGCGTACCTGGTCCTGCTCGCCCTGAAGAAGAACGTCCGCTGGATGGGCCTGATCCTGGTCACCACCGTCCTGCTGGACCTCGGCATCGCGGTCACCTGGCTCTACACCGAGAGCGACCAGCTGGTCCCGGCCCTGCACTCGTACTGGCTGTGGATCCACGTCTCGACCGCGATCTTCTGCGGAGCCGTCTTCTACCTCGGCGCGGCCGGCGTGGTCCTCTACCTCTTCCGCGACGCCTACGAGGGCAAGCTCGCCGGCGGCGGGAAGCCGGGGAGGTTCGCCACGTCCGTCCTGGAACGGATGCCCTCGGCGGCGTCGCTCGACAAGTTCTCGTACCGCATCAACGCGGCCGTCTTCCCGCTGTGGACCTTCACGATCATCGCGGGCGCGATCTGGGCGGGCGACGCCTGGGGCCGCTACTGGAACTGGGACCCCAAGGAGGTCTGGTCCTTCGTGACCTGGGTGGCGTACGCCTGCTACCTGCACGCCCGCGCCACCGCCGGCTGGAAGGGCCGCAAGGCGGCCTACCTGGCGCTCTTCGCCTTCGCCTGCTGGATCTGGAACTACTACGGCGTGAACATCCTGCTGAGCGGCAAGCACTCGTACGCGGGCGTCTGACCGCCGGGAGTGGGACGCTGGTGGCATGTCCCTCGTGAGCCATGCCACCAGCGAGCGCCGCGGCGAGGACCACTGGCTGCTCCGCTTCGAGCTGCACCTGCCCTACGCCTACGAGGCGTTGTGGCCCGCCCTGACCACGGAGGACGGACTGCGCGGCTGGCTGGCCGCGGCGGACGTCCTGGAGCGCAGGCTCGGCGGGGCGGTGACCCTGCGCTGGCTGAACACCGGGACCGTGGCGACCGGGCGGGTCACCGCCTGGGACGTGGAGCGGGTCGCGGAGTACACGCTCGGCGAGCACGGGCGGATGCGCTTCCACCTGGAGGCGGTCGGAACCGATTCGACGGTGATCCGCTTCGTGAACGAGCGAGGTGGGCCGGAGGACGTCCGCCTCGACTGCCTGGCCGGCTGGCACGAGCACTTCGAACTGCTGGAATCGGCACTGGCCGGGCGGCCGGCGGACTGGTCCGCCTGGACGAACGCGCGCCGGGCCCGGCTGCGCGAGACGTACGCGGCCTTGACCCGGGCGTAGGCGCGGCGCTTCCCCTGGGCCGTCTCTTCCGGATCTTGCCTGACCCGCGACGCCCGATGCACCGCACCAGACGCCGCGGGGTCAACCGGCAAGATCCGAAAATGACGGCCTAGTCCTTGTCCTCGTCCTTCTTCTCCTGCTCGTCGCGCAGGGACTTCAGGAATTCCGGGTTGTCGTCGGGTGCGACCCACTGCGCCCGGCCCCGAGGGCGCCGCCCGCCGCCGCCGACGGCCGACCGCTTCTTGCCCGCGAACAGCCACACCACCGGGCCCACGATGGAGAAGATCAGGATGATGAGCACCCAGACCGCCTTGGGAAGGTGCTTGACCTCCTCCTCCGGGGTGTTCAGGCAGTCGATGAAGGCGTAGATGGTCAGCGCGAGGATCAGCAGGAACGGCAGATAGCGCAGCACGGTGTGGGACCGACTCCCGGGCAGTGGCGGCGGGGCCGCACAGGGCCCCGGTGACGCTTCCAGGGTAGTAGGTGACGGATACTGACCCCTATGGCTTACGACGATCTCCGCTCGCTGCTCCGGGCTCTGGAGCGGGAGGGCGACCTCAAGCGCATCAAGGCCGAAGTCGACCCGTACCTGGAGGTCGGGGAGATCGTCGACAGAGTGAACAAGGCGGGGGGCCCGGCGCTCCTCTTCGAGAACGTCAAGGGCTCGGCGATGCCGCTGGCCATGAACGTCTTCGGCACCGACCGCCGCCTCCTGAAGGCCCTCGGCCTCACGTCGTACGGCGAGATCAGCGAGAAGATCGGCGGCCTGCTGAAGCCGGAGCTGCCGCAGGGCTTCATCGGGGTCCGCGAGGCCTTCGGCAAGCTCGGCTCGATGGTCCACGTACCGCCGAAGAAGGTGAAGGGCGACTCCGCGCCCGTCCAGGAGGTCGTCCTGACCGGCGACGACGTGGACCTGGACCTGCTGCCGGCCCTCTTCACCTGGCCCAAGGACGGCGGGTCCTTCTTCAACCTCGGCCTGACCCACACGAAGCACCCCGAGACGGGCGTGCGCAACCTCGGTCTCTACCGGCTGCAGCGCCACGACAAGCGCACCATCGGGATGCACTGGCAGATCCACAAGGACAGCCGCAACCACTACGCCGTCGCCGCGGCGAAGGGTGAACGGCTGCCGGTCGCGATCGCCTTCGGCTGCCCGCCCGCCGTGACGTACGCCTCCACCGCGCCGCTCCCGGGTGACATCGACGAGTACCTCTTCGCCGGCTTCGTCGCGGGCAAGCGGATCGAGATGGTCGACTGCAAGACCGTCCCGCTTCAGGTCCCCGCCCACGCGGAGGTCGTGATCGAGGGCTGGCTGGAGCCCGGGGAGATGCTCCCGGAGGGTCCCTTCGGCGACCACACCGGCTTCTACACCCCGCAGGAGCCCTTCCCGGCCCTGAAGATCGACTGCGTGACGATGCGCAGGCGTCCGCTGCTGCAGTCGATCGTGGTCGGCCGGCCCCCGACGGAGGACGGTCCGCTGGGCCGTGCGACGGAGCGGTTCTTCCTGCCCCTCCTGAAGATCATCGTTCCGGACATCGTGGACTACCACCTGCCGGAGTCGGGCGGCTTCCACAACTGCGCGATCGTCTCGATCGACAAGAAGTACCCGAAGCACGCGCAGAAGGTCATGCACGCCATCTGGGGCGCGCACATGATGTCGCTGACCAAGCTGATCATCGTGGTCGACAAGGACTGCGACGTCCACGACCTGCACGAGGTGTCCTGGCGGGCCCTCGGCAACACCGACTACTCCCGCGACCTCACCGTCGTCGAGGGCCCGGTGGACCACCTCGACCACGCCTCGTACCAGCAGTTCTGGGGTGGCAAGGCGGGCATCGACGCCACGAAGAAGCTCCCCGAGGAGGGCTACACCCGCGACGGCGGCTGGCCCGACATGGTCGAGTCCGACCCGGCCACGGCCGCCCTGGTGGACCGACGCTGGAAGGAGTACGGCCTGTGAGCCCGATCGCGGTGGGCGGACCCGTCCTGTTCATCGGCAGTGACACGCCCTGCGTGGCGCTGATGCGTCCCGAGATCGACCCGAACCAGCCGGGTGTCCGGTTGGCCGCCGAACGGGCGGGCGTGACGCCCGAGGAGTTCGCGGGGCCGTCCGACGTCTGGCAGCTGATCGCGGACCGGACCGACGGGGAGGGCCGCGAGATCGACCTGACCGGGCTCGGCGACGCCGACGCGGCCGCCTTCGCGGACCGCCTGCTGGCCGCCGTCACCGGCCCGGAAGCCGAGTTCTCGGTGGAGCTCACGGCGGACGGGCACGAGGTGCTGCGCCTGGACGGCCGCCCCGCCGGCGAGGGCTTCGCCTTCCTGGCGTCCGTCGTCCCGCCGCCCTCCGAGGAAGCGTCCCCACTGGAGGTGGAGATCGGCCCGGCGTCCGTCACGGACCTGCGCGCCGAGATCGAACAGTTTCGGAGGTCCCTCGGATGACATCGGCAGCCGAGGGCGTCCTCGGACCCGGGCCCGTTCCGGAGGCGAGCGGCAAGGTCAAGGCCTTCCTGCGGCTCGTGATGATCGAGCACTCGGTCTTCGCGCTGCCCTTCGCCTACATCGCGGCGCTCACCGCCATGTTCCAGCTCGACCGGAACGTGCACTGGGGCAAGCTCCTGCTCGTCACCGTCTGCATGGTGGGGCTGCGGACCTTCGCCATGGCGGCGAACCGGATCATCGACCGCGAGATCGACGCGCGCAACCCGCGCACGGCCGGCCGTGAGCTGGTCACCGGCGCGGTGTCGGTCCGCTCGGCCTGGACCGGCGCCGGGATCGCGCTCGTCGTCTTCCTCGGCTCGGCGGCGCTGCTGAACCCGCTCTGCCTGATGCTGGCCCCCCTCGCGGTCGTGCCGATGGTGGTGTACCCGTACGGCAAGCGGTTCACGAACTTCCCGCACGCCATCCTGGGCCTGGCCCAGGCGATGGGTCCGGTCGGCGCCTGGCTGGCGATCACCGGCGCGTGGTCGTGGGACGCGGTGATCCTGGGTCTGGCGGTGGGCGTGTGGATCGGCGGCTTCGACCTGATCTTCGCCTGCCAGGACGTGGCCGCCGACCGTGCGGAGGGCGTCAAGTCCGTCCCGGCCCGCTTCGGCGTCCCGGCGGCCCTCTGGGGGGCGCGCGGCGCGCACGTCGTGACCACGGCCCTTCTGGCCTGGTACGCCCTCGCCACCGACGCGGGCGGGCTGTTCTGGGCCGGCCTGGTGATCGTGGCCGCCGCCTTCCTCTACGAGCACACCCTCGTGAAGCCGCACGACCTGTCCCGCCTCAACCGCGCGTTCTTCACGGTCAACGGCTTCATCGGGATCGCCCTCTTCGTGTGCGCGCTGGTGGACCTGTCGGTCCGCGGCCTCACGCCGTGAGCACGCCGCGCTCCGCCGCCCGGTCGGGGCGGCGGTAGTAGAGGGCGGTCAGCACGCCGGCCACGAGGCCGATGAGATGGGCGTACCAGCCCACCCCGGAGTCCGTTGGCAGGACGCCCAGGAAGATCGTGGAGCCCCAGACGGCGGCGACCACCACGCCGACGACCGCGTTCATCGGCCTGCGCTCGACGAAGCCGCGGACCACCACGTAGCCGAAGAGGCCGAAGACCAGTCCGGAGGCGCCGGCGCCGAGGGTGTTCGGCGGGGCGACGATCCAGGCGCCGACGCCGACCGCGAGCGTGATCAGGGCGCTGACGGCGAGGAGGCGGCGGATGCCGCTGAGCGCGGCGATGAAGCCGAAGACCAGCAGCGGCCAGCTGTTGGACGCCACGTGGCCGAAGCCGAAGTGAAGGAACGGGTGGGCGAGCACGCCGATCAGGTGATCCGGGTCGCGCGGGGTGATGCCGTACGGGTCGAGGGCGTGACCGGTGGCCAGATCGACCGCCTCGATCAGCCACAGCAGGGCGATCCAGGCCGCCATCAGCTTCCCTGCCGCCTTGGCCCGCCCGGTCCGCGTCCAGGCCGGATCCGCCGTCGTGCTCATCGTCGCCCCCTCGAAACGTCCCACCCCTGGAACGTCCGGACACCTTACCGAGTGCCCGCGCGGGGTGGCCGGATAGTCTCGGAGGTATGACTGAGCGCAAGCGCACCCCGTGGGTGGTCGGGGTTTCCGGGGCGTCCGGGACGCCGTACGCGGCGGCGGTGCTCCGCGGGCTGCTCGCCGCGGGGGAGAGCGTCGACCTGGTGGTGAGCCGGGCGTCGCGCCTCACCCTGCTGGACGAGACCGGGATCGCCTTCCGCGACGCGCACTGGCGCGAGGACCTCGCGGAGTGGCTGGCCCGTGGTGCCGACGGCAAACCGGGGACCTTCGAGGCCCCCGCGGGTGACGCGGACGTCCGCTACTGGGGAGCCGGGGACCTGGCGGCCGGCCCGAGTTCGGGCTCGTATCCGGTCAAGGGGATGCTCATCGTCCCCGCGTCCACGGCCTGTGTGGCGGGGGTGGCGCTCGGACTGTCGAAGGACCTGCTCCAGCGCGTGGCGAGCGTGACGCTGAAGGAGCGGCGCCGACTGGTGGTCGCGGTGCGGGAGACCCCGCTGAACGGTCAGACGCTGAAGCATCTGGTGGCGCTGGACGAGGCGGGCGCGATCGTGCTGCCCGCCTCTCCGGCGTTCTACGCGGGTGCGACGCACATCCAGGATCTGGTGGACTTCGTCGCGGGGCGGGTGCTGGACGCGGCAGAGGTGCCGCACCGGCTGTACCGCCGTTGGGAGGGGGAGTTGGGAGGGTCCCGGTCTCCCCAGGGGGACAAGCCGCGGTGACTAGGCCTTCTTGGCGCCGAGCGGCTTGCGGGTCTTGTCGACGCGGTAGGCGGCGGCGGGCTGGTGGGCACGGGATCGGTTGGCCAGCTCCTGGAGCTGTCGCATGTGTGCGTGGGCCATCTCGATCGTGAACACGGTGAACCACTCCTGAAGATCGTTACTGATCTGCTGAAAGAATTCACAGGGCGTTGACCCTGTGTGCCTTAGATTCTATACCTAGACTTGCAGGATCGCCGAATAATGGAAGGCTCCACGTAATGGACACGGTGGACAGGCAGCTCATCCAGGCACTCCGGGAGAACGGTCGTGCCTCGTACGCGGAGCTGGGCCGTCTCGTGGGCCTCTCCGGCCCCAGCGTCACCGACCGCATCAACCGTCTGGAGACGGCCGGCGTCATCACCGGCTACCGCGCGACGGTGGACTCGCGTTCGCTCGGCCTCGGCGTCACGGCGCTGATCGGACTCTCCATGTCCGATGCCGCGGACCACGAGGACGTGGCCCGGCGGCTGCGCGACCTCGCCGAGATCGAGGACTGCTGGTTCATCGCGGGCGACGACTCCTTCATGCTGAAGGTGCGCGCCAACGACGTGGACGGCCTGGAGAAGATCATCCGCAGGCTCTCCGGCACCAAGGGCGTCTCGCGCACCCGCACCACCATCGTGCTCTCCACCAAGTGGGAGAACCGGGTCGGGGAGCTGCCCGAGGAAGCCTGAGAGTACGGTGGGCCAGGGCTTGCAGGACCGTGCAGGACAGGTAGAGGCATCTAGAGGAGGCGACCGGTACATGGACGCTGGGCTCAAGCGTGAGCTGGAGGAGAAGGTCCGCTCCGGCGAGCGGCTGACCCGTGAGGACGGCATCGCCCTCTACGAGTCGGACGACCTGGCCTGGCTCGGTGGCCTCGCCCACGAGGTGCGGACGCGCAAGAACGGTGACGTCGTCCACTTCAACGTCAACCGTCACCTCAACATGACGAACGTGTGCACCGCCTCGTGCGCGTACTGCTCGTTCCAGCGCAAGCCGGGCGAGAAGGACGCGTACACGATGCGCATCGAAGAGGCCGTGCGCCTGGCCAAGGCCATGGAGAACGACAACCTCACCGAGCTGCACATCGTCAACGGCCTGCACCCGAACCTGCCGTGGCGCTACTACCCGCGCTCGCTCTCGGAGTTGAAGAAGGCGCTGCCGAACGTCTCACTGAAGGCGTTCACGGCGACCGAGATCCACCACTTCGAGACGATCTCCGGCATGTCGGCCTCCGACATCCTGGACGAGCTGATCGAGGCCGGCCTGGAATCGCTCACCGGCGGCGGCGCGGAGATCTTCGACTGGGAGGTCCGGCAGCACATCGTCGACCACCGCACCCACTGGGAAGACTGGTCGCGCATCCACCGGCTCGCGCACTCGAAGGGGCTCAAGACCCCCTCGACGATGCTGTACGGGCACATCGAGGAGCCGGGCCACCGCGTGGACCACGTGCTGCGGCTGCGCGAGCTCCAGGACGAGACCGGCGGCTTCCAGGTGTTCATCCCGCTGCGCTACCAGCACGACTTCGTGGACATGCAGGACGGCAAGGTGCGCAACAAGCTCCAGGCGCGCACGACGATGGCGACCGGCGCCGAGGCGCTGAAGACCTTCGCCGTCTCGCGACTGCTCTTCGACAACGTGCCGCACGTCAAGGTGTTCTGGGTGATGCACGGCGTGCAGACCGCCCAGCTCGCGCTGCAGCACGGTGCGGACGACATGGACGGCTCGGTCGTCGAGTACAAGATCACCCACGACGCGGACAACTACGGCACCCCGAACAAGCTGGGTCGTGAGGATCTGCTGGAGCTGATCCGGGAAGCGGGCTTCCGCCCGGTCGAGCGCAACACGCGCTACGAGATCATCCGCGAGTACCCCGGTCCGGACGCGAACCTGCGCGAGACCCCGCAGGCGATGCGCGTCTGACCGTCGTCCGACTTCTCGGCGCGTCGAACCCCGGTCCCAGGGCCGGGGTTCGGCCATTCCTGGACGGTCCGATGAGGTAATAGATAAGCTGGCTCTATGCCCCTTACCTTCACCCTGGACCCGGTCATCGACCCCTCCTTGCGGGCGGGAATCCTCGAACTGTGGGCCGACGTCTCCAACGCGGGCGGCGCCGTGGGCTTCGTGCCGCCGGTCACCTGCGACGACATCCGCCCCGCGCTCGAGCAGCAGCTCGCGGGCGCCGCCGACGGGAGCTGCCGGCTGCTCGTCGGGCGCACCGAGGACGGCTCGGTCGCCGCGACCTCCTTCCTCACCCACAACACGCACCGGCTGCAGCTCCACTGGCTGTGGGCGTACACGGTGATGGTCCACCCTCGCCACCAGGGCAGGGGCCACGGGCGCGAGCTGATGGCCGCGACGGAGGCCGCGGCCCGCTCCATCGAGGGGATCGACGCGATCCGCCTCGGCTGCCGCGGCGGCCACGGCCTGGAGCACTTCTACGCGGCCTGCGGCTACAAGGAGGTCGGCCGCGTGCCGGGCGCCATCCGGGTGGGCCCGGGCGACGACCGCGACGACATCACGATGCTGCTGCCGCTGCGCTGACGGCATCGGTACATGCGGCGGTACCTGCGGCCGTACGGGCGGCGGTGCGCGCAGTCGTTCCCACGGCGGTACGCGCGGTCGTACGCGCGGTCGTACGTGCGGTCGTGCCGGCGGACCGGCCGCATCGCCCGGCGCCGTACCCCGGAGGGCCGCGGCCCGGTCCCGTCGTGCTTCACTGGACGGGCACCAGCCGCCGTACGACGTACGACCACGACGAGAGAGAAGGGGTCACCGTGTCCCTCAAGCCGAGCGCAACGATCCGCTACACCGCGATGCGCCTGGGCATCTTCGTCGGATGCCTCGTCGTCGTCACGGGTCTCGTCCGGCTCCGCTGGGTGCCCGCCGGGCTCGGGGACGCCAATGTCGCCTGGGTCGTCCTGCTCGCGCTCGTGCTCTCCGCGCCGCTCTCCTTCGTCCTCCTGCGCAAGCAGCGCGACGAGATGTCCCAGCAGATCTCCGGCCGTGTCGCGGGCGCGAAGCAGAAGCTCGCCGCGAACCGCAGCCAGGAGGACCAGGCCGACGACGCGGCGCGCGTCTAGGGCGTAACGCCCCAGTTGGCTTCATCACACATCGAACCGCCCCAGCACCGGGTAAACCGCCCGTGAACGCTGGGGCGATCGTGTTTTCCGGGCCGGCGCAAGAGGGCCTCGTGCGCCGCTGTCTCAAAGTGCCCCTTTGAGTTTCCCAAAGCAGAAGTGTTAGCGTGCTCGACATGTTGACCCCAGTTGCGCACCCGATCACCGCGAGCGTCCCGCTCGTGGGGCGCCTGCACGTCGACCTCTGCCGCCGCGCGTCCGCGGCCTGTTGCTGTTGAGCTGAATCGATACAGCAGCGGTCCCGGCCGGCCCTTCCTGGCTGCTGCCGCACCGCAACACCCCGCAGAACCTCCCCCCTCAGTCTTTGTGCGTCACCACCGGAGAGTGTCCGTGTCCGCGACCCCCCAGGCCCCCGCCAAGGCCTCCTTCACCTTCCCCTTCTGGGCCCAGATCGTCGCCGGTCTCGCCCTCGGCGTCCTCTTCGGGTGGATAGCCCGCAGCCAGGACGTCAGCTGGCTCGCCACCACCCTGGAGAAGACCGGCGACATCTTCGTCCAGCTGCTGAAGCTGGCCATCGCCCCGCTCGTCTTCTTCGCGATCCTCGTGTCGATCACCAACCTGCGGAAGGTGAACAACGCCGCACGGCTCGCCTCCCGCACGCTGCTCTGGTTCATGATCACCTCGCTGATCGCGGTCGGCATCGGCATCGCGATCGGCCTGCTGACCGACCCGGGTGCGGGCACCGGCCTCACCGCGGCCGACGGCAAGGAGCCGAAGAAGGCCGGCTCCTGGATCGACTTCCTGACCGGCATCGTGCCGACGGACATCGTCACGCCGTTCACCGAGCTGAAGGTCCTGCAGATCGTCTTCCTGGCCGTCGTCGCCGGCATCGCCGCCCTCCAGCTGGGCGCCAAGGCCAAGCCGGTCCTCGACCTCGCCGAGTCCGCTCTGGAGCTGCTCCAGAAGGCCCTGTGGTGGGTCATCCGCCTCGCCCCGATCGGCACCATCGGCCTGATCGGCACCGCGATCGCCACGTACGGCTGGGAACTGATCGGCAAGTACGCGACCTTCACCGCCGACATCTACATCGGCTGCGCCCTCGTGATGTTCGGCGTCTACCCGCTGCTGCTCGCGACGGTCGCCAAGGTCAACCCGCTCCAGTTCTTCAAGGGCGCCTGGCCCGCCATCCAGCTGGCCTTCGTCTCCCGCTCCTCGGTCGGCACCATGCCGGTCACCCAGAAGGTCACCGAGCGCCTCGGCGTCCCGAAGGAATACGCCTCCTTCGCCGTCCCGTTCGGCGCGACCACCAAGATGGACGGCTGCGCCGCGATCTACCCGGCGCTCGCCGCGATCTTCATCGCGCAGATCTTCGACGTGCAGCTGGGCATCAAGGAGTACCTGCTCATCGTCTTCGTCTCGGTCATCGGCTCGGCCGCCACGGCCGGTCTGACGGGCGCGACGGTCATGCTGACGCTGACCCTCTCCACGCTGGGCCTCCCGCTGGCGGGCGTCGGCCTGCTGATGGCGATCGACCCCATCCTGGACATGATCCGCACGGCCACGAACGTGGCCGGCCAGGCTCTGGTCCCGGTCATCGTCTCGGCCCGCGAGGGAATCCTGGACAAGGAGGCCTACGCCTCCGCCTCGTCGGCCTCCCCGCTGGACGACCCGGCCCCCGCCGTCGCCGACGCCGCGCCGCAGCCGGTCGCCGCGACCGCCTGATCCGCCCGGCAGCCGTACGCGCCGCAGCCCCCGCCCCCGTCCGGGCGGGGGCTGCGGTGTTCCGTCTCCCGGAGGCGTGCCGCAGACGTCAGACCGTCTGCGCGCGCACGTACGCGGCCGTCGCGAGCAGGAACGGCGCGGCGAACCACCATCGGCCCAGGGTCCGCCGGAACACCGGGGTGATGGTGATCAGCAGCCCCACGAGACACAGGACCAGGGAGAAGCCGGACATGAACCGGACGGTGTCGCGCAGCCGGCCGTCGTCGGCGTCCGGGCGCAGGGCGAAGGCGAGGTAGCACGCGTACAGCGCGGGGCCGTAGACGAGGGCGAGCGGAATCCCGAGCACCCACTGCAGGCAGCCCCGGTCCTCCGGCCGGTCGGCGTTCTCCCGGGGAAGCCTCAGCCGAGCGTCGCGCCACGCACCCACGCGATCACCCCCAGGACGAGCGGCGGGACCAGCCACCACAGGCCCATGGCCCGGCGCACGCTCGGGAGGAGGGTGATCAGCAGGCCCAGCACACTCAGGGACACCGCGAGGAAGCACATCGCGCCGACGTTCTCGTAGCCCTGGTGGTCCCACTCGGCCTGGGGCCCGGCGAACAGGGCCAGGGACACGGCGGCGCCGTTCAGCAGGTGGATGATCCCGAGCGGAACACCCAGCACCCACCGCAGACGTCCCCGGTCCCCGGGCACGTCGGTGTTCTCGCGCAGGTCCGTCATCGCATCGCGTTCCTTGCCTGCCCGAGGTCGTCGACGAACCGGTCGCCGTAGCCCTGGGCCTTGGGGAGGTCCCAGTAGGGTCCTCCGTTGTACCGGGCGGCGATCTCGCGCATCTGGGCCTCCGTCATCTCATCGGCCGGGACGTCGGCGAGACCGCTCTCCGCCTTGATCTGGGCCAGGTAGCCGGCCGCTATGAACGCATTCTGCTTGGGGTCCTGGAGTGCCTCCTCCACCAGGGTCCGCTGGTGGTCCGTGAGGTTCGCCGGATCGTAGCCGAGCACTTCGGCGCCGCGCCGGAGCTGAATGGCGATCGGGCCGTACGAGGTCTCGTCGAGGCCGCCGCCGAGCCGCCACGGCAGGTTCTCGGGGGTGACCGGGCTCAGTCCCCACGGAGCCGCGGCCTGCTCGCGGATGGTTCCGGTCACGTCGTCCATGAACCCGGGCTGCAGACCTCCGACCTCCTGCCAGGCCACGCCGGCGAGGAGTTCCTCCGGGAGCCCCGCGTTCTTGGCCGCCGCCCGCAGGAGTTCCTTGTTCTGGGCGATCCAATCCGCGTGCATGCCGTCCGTGGCCACGGGGATCCAGTAGTTGTCCGCGGCATCCGGCAGGCCCGACACCCGCATCCGGATGTCGCGGAGCTGCGGGGAGACCGGCGTGTCCGCACCGACCGGCCCCGGCATCTCCCGTTTCGCGGCGCTGCCCGGCAGGTGGGTCAGCGGGCTGGTACGGGCCTCCACCGCCTCCTGGCGGATGTCCGCCATCGCCGCGTACAGGTCGGGCCGGCTGTCACCGCCCTTGACCTTGAACTCCGGCAGCAGCTCGTACGCCTGCTTCAGCGCGTGCACGCACGTGCTGCGCGCCTCCTGCTCGACGGTCTTCGCCAGGTGGAAGTCACCCCCCGCGGCGTCGTGGAGGCGGTTCGCCTCGTCGCGGATGTCGTCCACGTCCATCGTCAGCTCGGCCAGCCCGTCGAGGAACCCGGTCGTCGCCCGCATGTCCTCCCACTGCCGCATCGGCTCCGCCTCCTGCGCCGTGCGGGTGATCGCGGTGCCCTTCGTCCCGATCAGCGCGGCGAGTGCGCGCTCCGAGCGCTTGCCGTTGTCGTAGTGGGTCTTGGCGGTGGCGAGGGCGAGGGCGTACGCGTTCAGGGCGCTGGCCGCCTTGTCGTAGCCCTCGGCCATGTGGGTCACCAACTGCCGGGCCTCGGCGAGGCGGCCGGTGTAGGTGTGGCTGCCGTCGCTCTGCCACTGCGTCCCGGTCTCCGCGCGCCGCGCGGGTTCCCCGACCTGGACGAGGAGATCGCGCAGCCGCCGGAACTCCGCCGCGTTGCGCTCGACGAGCGGAGGATTGCACTCCTGCAGGAACTGGACGTCCTTGCGGTAACTCAAGCCGCTCACTTGGCCTCCGGCTTCACGTACGTGCCCTCGTCCACGATGCGGTTGAGGAAGGACGCGGCGGTGCCGTCGTCGACCCGGGCGAAGCTGGTGCCGGTGGTCTTCAGACGGGTGGCCAGGCCTGCGAACAGGGCGACGGTGTCCTTGAACTGGTCGTCGGCGAACCGGGCGAAGCGGAGGGCTTCCTTCGCCACGTCGTCGTGGGCGCGCGGTGCACGGGCCATGGTGCCGGCGTCGCCGTCGGGCCGGCCCTCGTGCAGAAGCGCGGCGATCTCGATCAGGAGGTTCGCGTTGCCGTTGATGGAGGTGGCCCCGGCCAGCAGACTGCCCGCCGGGCCGCCGCCACCGCCCGGCTCGGGCGCCACCTGGTTCAGCCGCATGCCGGGCGACTGGGTTCCGGCGAGCGCCGCCGCCTTGTGCTGTGCCCACTCCGCGTCGAATGACATCTGGTTCCCCCCGACTTGATCCGGAAGCACTGGATCATGTCCATGCTAATACGTGGAAATCAGCCACGCCGACGTGAAGAAGCCGTCCTGGGGCGGCCGGTGGCGGGTAGGCGGAGCCGACGCTTCCACCGCGGGGGGCCTGCCGTCGTCCCTGGTGGCACCGCGTCCCGCGTATCCGAGACGCGGCAGAAGGCGTGAAGGGTGGGGGCGGAGGTCTTCTTCCTCGCCACCGGGTCGCGGCGGGCCGTGACCCGGTGCGCTTGGACGTATGAGAACCCAAAGAACCGGGGGAAAGAACCACCCCACCCCACCCCACCGGCCCCACGTCGCTCGGATGGGTGAAACGTGCCAACTGGGCTGGATTTCAGACTGGTTGGCGGGCATATGCTCGCCCCGACAACCGCAGACATGAGACGGCCCCCGGCGGGACTGCAATCCCGGCCGAGGGCCTGACCAACCAGGAAGTGGCTTCTTCCCTATGGCTCTCCAGCACCCTAGCGCGCCCTCGCGCGCAGCGTCCCGTGTTCGAACCGGGACCGCCCGATCCGGTGTCACCCACGTCAACACAGGGCACACGCGTCACTTCACCGTGGTCGGCAACCACCTGCTCCAGCACCGCGAGTTGTCGGCGACGGCGATCGGGGTCGCGGCACACATCCAGTCGCTGCCGGACGGGACCCGGGTCGGCGTCAAGGCCCTCACCGACCGGTTCCCGGAGGGGCAGGACCGGATGGCGTCCGCCCTGCGGGAGCTGGAGCTGCACGGCTATCTGGAGCGGCGGCGCGAACGGCTGGGGAACGGGCAGGTGGTGACCCGGACGTACTCGTACAACAAGCCGGGGTCCGTCGCCCCGGACGATGCGCCGCCGGACCCGCCGCCTGCGCCGGACCGGGAGCCCGTACCGGAGCCGGAGCCCGTACCGGAGCCCGTACCGGAGCCGGAGCCCGTACCGGAGCCGGAGTGTGGTCCCGTACCGGAGCCTGCTCCCGGACTCGGACTCGGACTCGGACCCGGACCCGGAATCGGGCCCGTTCCCGGACTCGGACTCGGGGCGGTGGACGTCTGCGAGCCCGTTGCCGCGTCCGTCCCGCGGCGACTGCACCCGGGTGCGGCCGATCTGCTCGCCGGCCTGCGGCGGTACGACCCGCGGCTCCTGCTCGCCGAACGGGATGTACGGCGGCTCGCGCCGGGCGTGTCGGACTGGCTGGAGCGCGGGGCGGAACCCGAGGCGGTCGGCCAGGTCCTGTGCGCGGGCCTGCCCGCACGCATGCGCCATCCCGCGTCCGTCCTCGCGTACCGGCTCAGGGCGCTGGTCCCCCCGCACCTGCCACCGGCCCCGGCGGCCGGACGGGTCCGGCGCCCGGAGCCCTTCCAGACCTGCGACGGGTGCGACCGCGCCTTCCGCGCCCGCGAGCCCGGCCGCTGCCGCGACTGTCCGCCCGGCCCGGCGACGCAGCCGGCCACCTGAGCCGTGCCGTCGAAGTCCCGTCTGGCTCGCGGGGTCCGGCACGCACGCTCCTGGGCGGTCGGATCACACTCCCACGAGCCCGAGGCCCTCGGGCCCCGCCAGGCGGGCGAGTTCCGCTGTGGCGGCGGCCGAGAGGGCCTCGACGGCCGCCGTGAGCTGCGCGGCCAGGTCCGGGAAGGGGGCCCAGGCCCCGGCGGGCAGGGCGAGGGCGGCGAGGAGCAGGTCGCCCTCGTAGAAGTACGCGTCCAGCATCGGGTCTTCGAGGAGCAGCGCCACGGCGAGGGGGAGGACGTACGGGAGGCACACGCTCTGCGCGACGAGCGTGCGGAGGTCCGCCGGGGTCAGGGTGCACAGCGGGCGGCGGCGCAGGGCGTGGATTCTGGTGACGAGCGCCGTCGCGTGCGGCGGCGGGGCCGCCCACGCCGGGCCGTCGAGCTCGTCGAGGGTGCGGTCCAAGTGGAGGAGGCGCGGACGGTTCATACGGCCATGGTGGCCCCGCCCGGTCGAGGGGCGGCATGCCGCTTGCTCAAGTCCGCCGCGCGCCACGGGCGGGCGGGCGTGCGGCGGACGGTGAGGCGTGAGGGGCGGCCGCGGCTCAGGAGCGGGTGGCGCGGACCGAACCGGTGCTGGAACCGCTGGGGTCGCCCACGAAGCAGGTGACCTCACGGTCGCCGAGGAGCCAGGTGGAGGACTGCGGGTAGTAGTAGTACACCTCGAGCTTGTCGTCGAGCTTCGCGTCCTTGCCCACGTACGTCGTGAGCGCCGGTCCGGCGCACTTCTCCTCGACGATCGAGATGACCTTCTCCGTGCCGGGGTACGGTCCCTCCTCCAGCTCGAAGACGGAGTACGCCTCCCCCTCGTGAGCCTGGTCGCAGGGCACGATGCTCACTGAGAACGAGGCCTGTCCGCCGTCCTTGTCCTCGTACTCCGCCAGGTCGTCGTCCGTGTTGAAGCAGTCCCCCATGCGGATGTCGTTGACCTTGCTGGAGCCCGAGTCGGTGACCTGGCCACTGGTGTCGCGCTTCGGCGCGGCGCCCTCGTCCAGCGCCCCGGAGAGTCCGAGCACCAGCACGACCGCGTAGAACGCGATGGTCAGGCCGTGGATGACGATGGCCGCGACAGCGAGCCCCTTGCCCTTCTCGCCGCGGGTCCGGATCTGGGAGAGGGCGACGATGCCGAGGATCAGCGGGATCAGCGGCAGCGCGCAGGCGAGCGACATGACGAACGCCACGATGGCCAGCGCGTTGGTCTTCTGCGACGCCGGCGGCGCGTACCAGCCCTGAGGGCTGCCTCCGTACGGCCCGGGCTGCCCCGGCTGTCCGTACGGTCCCGGCTGTCCGGGATGTCCGGGCTGCGGGAACGAATCGTGGGGCGGCGGCGGCGGTATGGACATGCGCGTGGAGCTCCTTGCTCAGAGGGTGAGACACGATCAACAGGCAGGCGGTGACACCGCGGCCGCCGGGTGGGGACCGATGGGCGCAGGGTGCGCGGACCGTCCCTCGGCTGGTTCCCGGGTCCGTCCGCGCGAGCCGGCCGACGCCGCGGCGGCAACGTGGCCGCTCCCTGTCGGGCGTGGTCGTGGACGCCTTCGGCGGGCGGCAGTCGGACCGCACCGACGCATGCCTGCCGCCGCTGGTGTGGTGCCGCCTCTACGCTACCTGCCGTGTCCGACAGGCCGTGGACTGCCTGCCGGTGAACCGGCCACCTGCCCCAACGCCCGTCGGCCACAGGGGCGGTTGGGGGGCCGGTCGGGGGCCGGTCGTGGATCAGCCGCGGCGCCCCCCGCCCCGGGGTCGCCGAGCGCGCGGCACCAGCCGGGCGGATCGGCCTCCTTGGCGGGTGAACCACTCCCGCAGGGTGGACAGCGGCGACAGGTCCAGGAGCCGGTCCAGGACGGCCTGCCGGCCGGGGTCGTCCCGGCTTACCTCCATGACAGTGAGGTCCGGGACGGGATCGGGCGTGCCGCCGGATCGGGGTGGCCGCGGGGCACGGCGATGGCCCGGGCGGGGGGTGCCCGCCGCCTGCGCTCCGTCGTGGGGTGGTCGCGTGGAGCGTCCGTGAAGAAGGGCTCCGAGGTCTGGCCGGGCGCGGTCGCCGCTCCGTAGATTACCGGCGGTAACCGTCGCGCCGAGCCGAGGAGACTGCGCCGTGGAAGCCGAACTGAGGCTGGTCAGGCCCGTCGAACCCGTCAAAACCATGATCGACGGGGTGGTGCGCGAGGTGAGAGTTCCCGCGCTGGTGGGCCCGCCGGGGCGGGGATCCCTGGGGGACATCCCGTTCGACAACGCGCGCGAGGCCCCCCGCGAGGCGGTGCTCGCCCGCAAGGAGCGGGACGGGAGCTGGCGCGATGTCACGGCCGCCGAGTTCGCCGCCGAGGTGCTCGCCGTCGCGAAGGGACTGATCGCCGAGGGGCTGCGTGAGGGGGACCGGCTCGCGATCATGGCCCGTACGACCTACGAGTGGACCCTGCTCGACTTCGCCGGATGGGCCGCCGGGCTGGTCACCGTACCGATCTACCCGACCTCCTCCGCCCTCCAGGCGCGCTGGATCATCCAGGACTCCGGCGCCGTGGCCTGCGCCGTCGAGGACACGGCGCAAGCCCGGCTCATCAGCAACGAGCGGGCGAACCTGCCCTGGCTGGCGCACCTGTGGGAATTCGACACCGGCGCGATCGCCCGGCTGGTCAGGGCCGGGGAGCGGATCCCGGAGGCGCTGGTGCGTGCTCGACGGGCGGCCCGCACCCCGGACTCCGTCGCCACCCTCATCTACACCTCCGGCACCACCGGGCAGCCCAAGGGATGCGTGATCACCCACGCCAACTTCTTCGCCCAGGTGGACAACGCGGTGGAGCTGCTGCACCCGGTCTTCAAGTCCGTCAGCAAGGACCCGGCGTCCACCCTGCTGTTCCTGCCGCTCAGCCACGTCTTCGGGCGGATGGTGGCCGTCGGCTGCATGCGGGCCCGCGTCAAACTCGGGCACGCGCCCAGCATCCGTACCGAGGACCTCCTCGCCGACCTCGCCGGCTTCCGGCCGACCTTCCTCCTGGCCATTCCGTACGTGCTGGAGAAGGTCTACAACACCGCCCGGGCCACCGCGGAGAAGATGGGCCGGGCCTCCTCATTCGACCGGGCCGCCCGCATCGCGCGGCGCTTCGGCGAGGTGGCCGAGGGCAAGGCCGCCGGCCTCGTGCTGCGCGCCGCACGGGCCCTGTACGACCCGCTCGTCTACCGGCGGATCCGGGCCGCGCTCGGCGGCCGCGTCCGCTACGTCCTGAGCGGCGGATCACCGCTGGGCCGGCGGCTCGCCGCCTTCTACACCGGCGCCGGCATCGAGGTCTTCGAGGGTTACGGCCTCACCGAGACCACCGGCGCGAGCACCGTGACCCCGCCGCAGCGGCCGCGGCTCGGCACGGTGGGATGGCCGCTGCCGGGCACGGCCGTACGGATCGCTGACGACGGAGAGGTGCTGCTGGGCGGCGCACACGTCTTCGCCGGCTACTGGAACAGCGGGCACGCCCTCCCGTACGGAAGCTGGCTGGCGACCGGCGACATCGGGGACCTCGACGCCGACGGGTACCTCACCATCACCGGCCGCAAGAAGGACCTGATCATCACCTCCGGCGGCAAGAACGTGGCCCCGGCGCCGCTGGAGGACTGGCTGCGGGCCCACCCGCTGGTCGGGCAGTGCATGGTGCTCGGTGACAACCGGCCGTACATCACCGCGCTGATCACCCTGGAGCCCGACGGGCTGCAGCACTGGCGCCAGATGCACAAGAAGCAGGGGGTGCCGATCCGCGAGCTGGTACGGGACGAGGAACTGCGGGCGGACCTCCAGCGGGCGGTGGACGACGCGAACCGGCTGGTGTCACGGGCCGAGTCGATCCGGCGCTTCGCCGTGCTGCCGGGCGATTTCACCGAGGCGCGCGGACACCTTACCCCGTCGCTGAAGCTCAGGCGGGCGGCGATCGCCCGCGACTACGCGGACCGGATCAACGAGCTGTACCGAGGACCGCGCCAGGGGTGAGCGGGGCCGGGCGGTCGCCGGCCGAGGCCGCGGGAGGGGTGACCACGGTCCGTCACCACGGCCGGGGGGCGGGGTCCGGGGAGCCGGTCTATGGTGGGCTGATGGTCCGGGGGGCCACCGAGGAGGGTGCTGTGCACCGTTCCCACGCCAGTACCGCCATCGTCGCCGGGACCCTGTTCCTGGCCTCGCTGGTGGCCGCCCCGGCTCCCGCGCCCGCGCCGCCGCCCGCCCCCATGCCCACGCGCATACCCACGCCCACGTCCACGTCCACGTCGACGCCCGTGCCCACGTCCACCGGGGGCGACCCGCTGGCACGATTCCACGCACAGCGCGTCCGGTGGGGCGACTGCCCCGACCGGCCCGTCCCCGCCGCAATGCAGTGCGCGACCGCCGACGTCCCACTCGACTACGCGGCCCCGGGCAAGGGCACGGTCAAGGTGGCCCTGGCCCGTCTCCCGGCCACCGACCGCAAGAACCGCCTCGGCTCGCTCCTGCTGAACTTCGGCGGCCCCGGCGCTCCGGGCGCCGCGAGCCTGGCCGACAGTGCCAAGTTCTTCGCCGACCTCGGCGAACGGTACGACCTCATCGGCTTCGACCCGCGCGGGGTCGGCCACAGCGAACCCGTCTCCTGCGGCGGACCCCAGCAGGCCGATGAGGAGATGATCCCCGACGCCGCCTCGCTGCTGGCCGCCCTGCGTGCCCTGGCCCGGCGCTGCGAGCTCGCCTCCGGCCCGGTCCTCCCGTACATGGGGACCGTGAACGTCGCCCGCGACATGGACGTGATCCGCCGGGCCCTCGGCGACGAGAAGCTCAACTACCTCGGATTCTCCTACGGGGCCCGGCTCGGCTCCGTGTACGCGGCGCAGTTCCCCGGCAGCACCGGCCGCATGGTCCTCGACGGCGTCGACACCCTCGTCGCGCCGCTGGCGGAGCGGGCCCTCGTCTCCACGCGCGCCCAGCAGCGGGCCCTGGACAACTTCCTGTCCTGGTGCGCCCGCCGGCAGGACTGCGTCTACGGGACCAACACCCGCACGGCCAAGGAGAAGGTGACCGCCCTGGTGACCCGGCTCGACGAGGAGCCGCTGGTCGGCAAGGACGGCACGTACCTCACGGGGCAGGTCGCCGCCGTCGCCATGGGCAACGCCCTGTACGCGCAGCAGACATGGCCCGCGCTCGCCGACGCGCTGGCGCGAGTGGAACGCGACGGCGACCCGCAGGGCCTGCTCGAACTCAGCGGACCGCTGATCCCGTCCGACGACGAGGAACAGGACGCCGGCCCCGGCACGGTGCCCGCGGACAACGCCCTGGCCGCGCTCGCCGCCGTGAACTGCGCGGACGATCCGGACCGGTCGCGCGACAAGGCCGACCCGGCGGCCATCGAGCAGGAACTGCTGGACATGGAAGGCGAGTTCCTCAAGGCCTCGGAGATCTTCGGACCGCGCCAGCTGATGACGGTGCTCTCCTGCTACGGCCGCCCCGCCGGTACCGACTTCATCCGGAAGATCGACCGGCCGGGCGCCCCGCGGATGCTTCTGGTGGGCACCCGCGGGGACCCGGCGACCCCGTACGAGTGGACGGAGGAGACGGCGGAGCGGCTCGGCTCGGCGGTGATCGTGGACCACAAGGGCGAGGGGCACACCGCCTACGCGGTCTCCTCCTGCGTCAAGGAGTACGTGGACCATTTCCTGCTCGACGGGCGGCTGCCGTCCGGGACGCGGTCCTGCCCCGCCGAAGAAGGACCCGCCGAGCAATGACCCGCCGGGGGCCGGCCCGGGGACCGGCCCGGGGACCGGGACCGGCCCGGTGGGGGTTGGCCGGTGGGTCGTCGGACGCTCCGCCGCTAGCAGTTGGCGTGTGTGGGGCGGCCGGCGAAGCGGTCCGCCAGCCAGTTCACGGCCGCGAGGGACTGGGTGATCACGCCGCTGACGTGCTCACCGACCCAGACGGTGTCGAATTCGACGTTCGCGCCCCGCGCGCACCAGTCGGAGCGCAGCCGGCGGCCCACCCCGTACGGGATCAGCTCGTCGCCCAGCGCGTGGTACTGGTACACGGGCGCGGCCGGGGCGGTGCCCCCGAGCCTGCTCTGGTTCAGCCGGGCCTGCCAGTCCGGCTGGTCGAGCGGGTTGCGGGTGGTCAGGTCGGAGATCCGCTTGAAGGAGCCGGCGATCGAGTTGATCGCCACACAGTTCTCCTTCATGCCGTCGACCAGCAGTTTCCCGGCAGGGTTGAGGTAGGAGTCCAGCCTGAGCTCGGGGAAGGCCGCGTCCTGGCCGGCCGCCGCCATGAAGATCAGCCCGGAGCCGAAGGAGCCGTTGTTGAAGTCGGCCACCTTCAGCAGGTCGGCCGGGACACCGCCGGTCGCCGTGCCCTTCACCTGGAGCTCGGGGGCGTACGAGCCCTGCAGCTCGGCGGCCCAGCCGCCGGCCTGGCCGCCCTGGGAGTAGCCCATGATGCCGACCGGCCCGCCCGCCGACAGGCCCGCCTCGGGCAGTCGCTGGGCGGCGCGTGCCGCGTCGAGGACGGCGTGCCCGGCGGAGGGGCCCACGGTGTAGGTGTGCACGCCCGGGGTACCGAGGCCCTCGTAGTCGGTGACCACCACGGCCCAGCCGCGCAGGGTGAGCTGCTGGATGAGGTTGGCCTCCATGGCGGTGCCGTACGGGAGGTTGTTGCTCGGCGCGCAGGAGTCGCCCATGCCGACCGTGCCGACGGCGTACGTGATCAGGGGGCGGGGGCCGGTGCGGCCGTCCTGCGGGACGACGACGGTGCCGGAGACGACGTTCGGGGTGCCGTCGGCGGTGGTGGAGCGATAGTGGATCTTCCATGCCTTGGTGCGGGTGGGCTGCCCGGGCAGGGGGTGGAAGGCGGACGGGGTGCCGGCGACGACATCACCCGGGGCGCCGGCGGTCGGGGCGTCGGCGGTCGGGGCGCCGGCGGTGGACGAACTGGCGGCGGTGGCCGTGGGGAGGGCGGCCGGGGCGGCCGAGACGGCCAGGGCGGCCACGGTGGCGAGTGCGGTGCTGCGGAACCGGGTGGGGGCGAGGAAGGACACGGCGGGTCTCCCGAAGGGGTTGATTCCGTGCGGGGCAGGTGAGGTGAAGGTAGTGACCGACCGATGGCGAGGTCGCTGACCGCGCAGCTCACCTTTCCTGGCCCCGATTCGCACCCGCGGTCGGCGCCCCCGGGCGCTGCCGGCGGCAAGCGGGGGCCGGCGCGGCCCGGTCATCCGTTTGCCGATAATCCGCGACGGATCGGTTGTCGTTACGCTGGCAGCCATGACAGCCATGGCACCCGCCCGCACCGAACCGGATCTGTCCTTCCTCCTGGACCACACCAGTCACGTCCTGCGGACGCGGATGAGCGCGGCGCTCGGCGAGATCGGGCTCACCCCGCGTATGCACTGTGTGCTCGTCCATGCCATCGGAGAGGAGCGCACCCAGGCGCAGCTCGCCGAGATCGGGGACATGGACAAGACCACGATGGTGGTGACCGTCGACGCACTGGAGAAGGCCGGCCTGGCCGAGCGCAGGCCGTCCGGCACCGACCGGCGGGCGCGGATCATCGCCGTCACCGACGAGGGGGCGAAGGTCGCGAAGGAGAGCCAGAAGATCGTCGACCGCGTCCACCGGGGCGCCCTCGACGCCCTGCCCGTCGATGAGCGCGAGGTGCTGCTCCGCGCACTGAACCGCCTGGTCACAGGACATCTGGAGACGCCCGTGGAGGGTGCGCGGCCGGCCCGGCGGGCCCGCCAGAAGGGGTGACGGCCGGAGCCTCGGCCCCGGCCGTCGATCCGTAGAAGATAGTCTGCAACAAAACTATCTGCTACGGTCTTTCCTGTTGCCTCCCATCGACAGGAGAGACCGGCATGCCCGCCCCTTCCGCCTCCGCACCCGGATCCGCATCCGCATCCTCATCCGCCCCGTCGCGCTCCCGCCGGCTCGCCCTCGGCGTCCTGGCCACCGGGATGCTGATGACGATCCTCGACGGCAGCATCGTGACCGTCGCCATGCCGGGCATCCAGGACGACCTGGGCTTCACCCCGGTCGGGCTGAGCTGGGTCGTCAACGCCTACCTCATCGCCTTCGGCTCGCTGCTCCTCCTCGCCGGCCGGCTCGGCGACCTCATCGGCCGCAAGCGGATGTTCCTCGCCGGCACGGCGGTGTTCACCGCCGCCTCGCTCCTGGCCGGCGTCGCCGCCACCCCCGGCGTGCTCATCGCCGCCCGCTTCCTGCAGGGCGTCGGCAGTGCGATGGCCTCCGCCGTCAGCCTCGGCATCCTCGTCACGCTCTTCACGCAGCCGCGCGAACGGGCCAAGTCCATCGCCGTCTTCAGCTTCACCGGCGCGGCCGGCGCCTCGATCGGGCAGGTCCTCGGAGGTGTGCTCACCGACGCCCTCACCTGGAACTGGATCTTCTTCATCAACCTGCCCATCGGCGCCGCGGTCCTCCTCGTCGCCCTCCGCGCCCTGCCCGCCGACCGCGGCCTCGGCCTGAAGGCCGGCGCGGACACCCTCGGCGCACTGCTCGTCACCTCCGGGCTGATGCTCGGGATCTACACGGTCGTCAAGATCGAGGAGTACGGGGCGGCCTCGGTCCACACGCTCGGTTTCGGCGCCCTCGCGCTCGCCCTGCTCGGCGGCTTCCTCCTGCGCCAGGCCGCGGCGGCCACCCCCCTCATGCCCCTGCGGATCTTCCGCTCACGCAGCGTCTCCGGCGCCAACCTGGTGCAGATGCTGATGGTCGCCGCCCTCTTCTCCTTCCAGATCCTCGTCGCCCTCTACATGCAGAACGTCCTCGGCTACAGCGCCTCCGCTACCGGCCTCGCGATGCTGCCGGCCGCGGCCGTCATCGCAGTGGTGTCCCTGACCGTCTCGGCCCGGCTCATCGCCCGCTTCGGCGAGCGCAAGGTGCTCCTGACCGGTCTGGTGCTCCTGGTCGGCGTACTCGGTCTGCTGACCCGCGTGCCCGGCCGGGCCGAGCAGGTGAACTACCTCACCGACCTGCTGCCCGTGATGCTGCTCGCCGCCGGATTCGGCCTCGCCCTGCCCGCCCTGACCTCACTGGGCATGTCCGGCGCCAAGGAGGAGGACGCGGGCCTCGCCTCCGGCCTCTTCAACACGACCCAGCAGATCGGCATGGCCCTCGGCATCGCGGTCCTCTCCACCCTGGCCGCCTCCCGCACCGAGTCCCTCACCGCGGCCGGCCGCCCCGCCTCCGAAGCCCTGACCGGCGGCTACCACCTGGCCTTCGCGGTCGGCGCCGCCCTCCTCCTCGCCGCCCTGGCCGTGGCCTTCACGGTCCTGCGCCGCCCGCAGGAGGCCGCCCGCGCCACAGCCGGACGGGAAGCCCGGCTCGCCGCCCTGTGACCGCACGCAACGAC